>NZ_JBIMKE010000002.1:0-226007 GCF_043673425.1 Streptomyces sp. M41
GGCCGCGGCTCCGACCGCCGATCCGCCGCCGGGACCGCGTCCGGCGCGGCCTCCGGCAAGGGCGTCCGCGGATCCGGCCGGCGCACGGCGACCGGCGCGGCCAAGCGCGGCACAGCCGGCACCGGCACCCGCGGCTCCGACCACCGAGGCGGTCGCCGCGGCTCTGCCACGTAGGGCACGGCTCTGCCACCTGGGGGGTGTCCGCCCCGGGCAGACGGGATTTGTCGGACACCCCGGTCCGGTACGACGGCGTCCAGGCCCCTCCGGTGGAGGGGCCGTTGCCGCTGCCTGGCGTCCGGCCCGGACGTGCCCCTCGACGGCCCGTCACCCGGCCTTCGCGCAGTCGTGCCCGTTCAGCGTGAAGTCGTGTGCCGCCGAGTTCTTCCCGTCCCAGGAGCCCAGGAAGCCGAAGGAGAGGGTGCCGTTCGCGGCGACGGTCCTGTTGTAGCCGGCGGCGGTGGCCGTGACGCGGGAGCCGTTCTGGGCGAAGCGGGCGTCCCACATCTGTCCGACCTCCTGGCCGTCGCGGAAGGACCAGGCGACGCGCCAGTCGTCCAGGGCGCGTTCGGTGGTGACGGTGACGGTGGCCTGGAAACCGTCGGGCCATTGGCCGTCGATCTCGTAGTCGACGCTGCACAGCGGTGGCGCGCTCGCCGCCGGGTCCGGGTCGTCGTCCTCGTCGGCCGTGGCCGAGGTGGCGCCCCGCGGGTCGGGGTCGGGGCTTTTCGGCTCGGACGAGTCGGCAGCGGCGCTCTTCGACGACTTCGGGGCGTTCCCAGCGCTCCCGGAGGGGTGCGCGGCCCCGGCGACGGGCAGGGAGAAACCGGGGTCGGCGACGGGCTGACGGCCGGACGCGTCACCGCGCGCGGTGCCACCGTCGCCGGTGGAGCCGCCCGGCATCATCGACACCGCGAGGGCCAGCAGGGAGACGAGGACGGCGGCGACGAGCAGACCGCTGCGCAGGACGCGCGCGTTCTGCTCGCCGGGGTCGGGCGGACCGGCCTCCGCGTCCGGCCCGTCGGAGAGCCCGGCGCCCGGACGCGCTTCGGCGGACCGGCGACGGCGCTCCAGATAGGCGTGGCCGCCCCAGCCCAGTACCCCGCCGGCCAGGGCGCCGGGCAGCCCGCCGCCGTGCGGTCGCAGACAGGCGGCGGCTTCGGCGCAGTGCACACAGGTGGCGAGGTGGCGGGAGAGGTCACCGGGGGTCTCGGTGGCGGTCGAGCGGGTGACGGCGTCCAGGAGCCGGGCGTAGCTGCGGCACCGCGCCTCCATCGGTGCGTCCAGGTGGCTGCGCCGGCAGCGCTCCCGGAACAGGCCGCGTACCTGGGCGAGTTCATCGGACAGGGTGGCCGGGTCGAGGCCGAGCCGGCGGGCCACCACGGCGTGCGGCAGCGTCTCCACCTCGGTCAGCCACAGCAGCGCCGCGTCCGCCTCCTGAAGGTCGCGCAGTCCGCGCAGCGCGAGCGGGCGCCGCAGCGGGGGGCCGGCGTAGCGGGCGGCCTGGCCGGAGTTGAGCCACAGGCGCAGGTCGGGGTCGAGCCTGTGGCCCTGCCCGCTCTCCTCCCACCCGGCCGCGGTGGTGCGTACGGCGGTCAGCAGCAGGGGGATGCGGGGCAGCCGGGCCGGGCGGCGGCCCGCGCTCGCGAGGGCGCCGGTCCCGGTCTCACGGGCCTCGCGGATGCCGGCCGTGAACGCCTCCGTGGCCAGCTGCCGGGCCGAGCCGGAGCCTGCCGTGCACAGATCGGCGTACGCCAGCACGGTGTCCCAGCACTCGGAGAACAGCGCGGCCTCGGCGGCGTCGTGGGGAGTCGGCAGGTCGGGCATGAGTCTCCTGCATCCACATGCGAGGTCAACTCGCCATAGTGGCACTGGAGTTGAGGGGAATCCTCGCGGCGATGCACGACCTTTTCACGGCACCGGCACAACTGACAAGCGCCGTGTTCAGATGTCCCGCCCGTGCGCTCGCCCCGCAACTCCGGCCACTGGTACGGATGCGAGCCCCGCCCGTCTCACCCGTGACCCCACCTACCCCACCTATACCGCCGCGTCCCCTTCCGCGGGAAGGCTGTCCATGAAAGAACTCACCGAGAACACCGCGCGGCCGGGTCCGGGCGGGCCGTAACCGGGGGGCGAGGACAGGCCGTACTCCTCCATCGTCCTGCGGTAGGCCTGGAGCAGCCGGATGTGGTACTCCAGCGGCGCGCCCTGCGGGTTGGCCTTGCCGAGCGGGGTCGTCGGCTCGGGGCACCAGGTGGTGAACCGGGGCGTG
Organism: Streptomyces sp. M41; assembly: GCF_043673425.1. Taxonomy (NCBI): domain Bacteria; kingdom Bacillati; phylum Actinomycetota; class Actinomycetes; order Kitasatosporales; family Streptomycetaceae; genus Streptomyces; species Streptomyces sp. M41. Next base: position 2,270 of record NZ_JBIMKE010000002.1, read on the forward strand.
ATGCCCTGGGACATGAAGAAGCGCAGGCCCTCGGTGGTCGACGCGATCGCCTCGTCGACCGTCGTGAAGCCGAAGGGCTCGGCCATCTCCACGCCCGCCACGAAGTTGGGGATGACATTGCGGGCGCCGAACACCTCGGCGGAGTCCAGGATCCGCTTGTGCCACTCGTCGCGGCCGACGTAGCGCTCCTTGCCGGGGCAGTACATCTTGAACAGGTACTCGTCCCACACCTCGTAGTTGGGGTGGTAGATCTGCACGCCGTAGTCCTTGAACCGCTGCACGTCGTCGAGCGGCAGCGCCTGGGCCACCACCTTGCCGATCCAGCGGCCCGGGAAGCGCTCCTCGATGGCCTTGGCGTAGTGGCCGTAGAAGTCGGCCTCGTCGCGGCCGGATACGGTCTTGGTGATGGCTCCGCCGGTGAGGGTGTACGCGGTGGACGCCTTGGCCGTGTCGTACCGGTCGATGATCTCCAGGGCCTCGAGGACCTCCTCGACGTCCTTGACCCCGGTGTAGGGGCGCCCGGCGGCCTTGTGCTGGCGCCAGTTGTGGTTGATGTCGCAGTACTGGCACTCCTCCTTGGCGCCGAAGTACTGGCAGACCCGGAAGACGGTGAGGTAGATCAGATAGCCCCACTGGATGGTGGGGGCGACCTCCATGACCGACTTCCCGTTGGCGAGGGTGTGCCGGTAGTACTCCGGCATCGGAGGCACCCCGACGTCGGCGATCCGCTTGCCGTCGAGGTAGAGGCCGAGCACCCCGTCCTCGTTCGCGGCCACCCGGTACGGCGAGGACGGGTTCACCCGCACGGAGACGACGGTGCGGCGCAGATCGTACGGCCCACCGGTGAGGATGATCTCCTCCGGCGGACGGCGCAGCGCGGCCTCGCCGAGCTCGGGCAGGGTGCCGTGGTCGAAGGAGAAGATGAAGTACGACTTCGGCTTGACCTCGCCGCCTTCGTTGTCACTGAGGGCCGAGGGGTCGAAGGCCACCCCGCCCCGGAGCAGATCCTCCTTGAAGACGGCTTCCCGCGGCACCTGCGGAAACCGCTCCATCAGATCCTCGACCAGCGCGGTTCGGCTGCCCATCCGTAATCTCCTCCCGGCTCAGGCGTACGACTCCTCACGGTATGCCCCTGCCCGGGCGTGAGCCGCGCCGGGTCCCCCCGAGGGCAGGTCGCGGCGCCGGACGGGACCAGCGGGCGAGGTCCCGGTGGGCGGTCGCCGCGTGCCCCGTGCCGCGTGTTCAGGCTTCCCGGCCCAAAGCGGCGGGGTCGACGGGATACGCCACTTTCCCCTCCCCCACCAGCCGTTCCGCCTCCGCGGCGACCAGGTTGCCGAGGCGGGCCGCCTCGTTGCCCTGGGAGCCGGCGAGGTGGGGGGTGATGAAGGCGTTCGGGAGGTCGTACAGGGGGGAGTCGGAGGGCAGCGGCTCGGGGTCGGTGACGTCGAGGATCGCGAAGAGGCGGCCGGAGCGCAGTTCGGCGATCAGGGCCCGGTGGTCGAGCAGGGTGCCGCGCGCGGTGTTGATCAGGACCGCTCCCTCGGGCATCAGGGCCAGCTCGCGGGGGCCGATGAGGTGGCGGGTCTCGGGGATTGCGGGGGCGTGCACGGTGACGATGTCCGAAGTGCGCAGGAGGTCGTCCAGGGGCAGCAGCGGTACGCCCAGGGCGGCGGCGTCCGCCTCGTCGGCGTACGGGTCGGTGAGGGCCACGGCCAGGTCGAAGGGGCGCAGCAGCTCGATCAGCTTGCGGCCGGTGCGGGAGGCGCCGATGACACCGACGCGGCGGCCGTGGTTGCCGATGCCGGGGACGAGGCCCGGGCGGTGGCCGGCGCGTTCGGTGCGCAGACGGTCGCGGGCGGCGAAGGTGTCCTTACCGGCGAGCAGGATCATGGCGAGTGTGTACTCGGCGACCGGGACGGCGTTGGCGACGGCGGCCGAGCTCACCGTGATGCCGCGCCGCCACAGTTCGGGGGTGACGAAGTCTTTGACGGAGCCGGCCGAGTGCAGCACCGCGCGCAGCCGGGGGGTGGCGTCGAGCGCCGCGGCGTGCAGTCGGGGGCAGCCCCAGCCGGTGACGAGGATCTCGGTGCGGGCGAGCGCGTCCTTCAGACGCGGGTCGGTGAGGTCCTCGGCCACCAGGCCGGGGTCGATGTCCACCACCTCGCGCAGCCGCCGGAGCACCTCCGGCGGGAAGACCAGCGGCACGTTCTCGGGGGACATGGCGAATACGGCGTACGGCCGCTGGGTCAAGGACATGGCCTCCGGCTCGGCGAGGTGGGGTCGGGAAGCGGTGGGCGGTGAGCGGTGGGCGGTGTAACAGGAGCGGCGTCGGAAGGCCGACGTCAGAAAGCGGTCTCTACCGTAGGCGGGCGCGGATGAGAGGGTCAACGCAGACGCACTCACTTGGAGGACGGCGAGGATGACGGAGACGATCACCAACTGGGCGGGCGACATCGGGTACTTCGCCGAGCGGTTGCACGGGCGGTACTCGACCGACGCGTCCTACGCCGTCCTGGCAACCCTGAAGGGCTGAAGCCCCCGTCGAAGAGCTGGAGACCGATGTCTTTCCGCAGCACCCCACCCGCCGGCTATGTCGAGGACGTCTCCCCCGGCCGCGGGACCCTCGCACCCCGCGCCTGGTACGCGGCCTCGGACGCCAAGTCCCTGTCCCTGAACGGCAGCTGGCGCCTGAGGCTGTCGGCCACCGTCGACACCGAGGACGACTCGTTCGCCGAGGAGGGCTACGACGCCGTCGGCTGGGCCGAGGTCACGGTCCCCGGGCACTGGGTCCTCCAGGGCGACGGGGCGTTCGGGTCCCCGATCTACACCAACCACCGCTACCCCTTCCCGGTGGACCCGCCGCGCGTGCCGACCCGGAACCCGACCGGTGACCATCTGCGCGTCTTCGACCTGCCGGACGGCTGGCCGGGCGACGGCGGGGCGAGCCTTCGTTTCGACGGCGTCGAGTCCTGCGCCCGGGTCTGGCTGAACGGCACGGAACTCGGCGAGTTCAAGGGCTCCCGGCTGCCGCACGAGTTCTCGGTCGGCGAGCTGCTGAAGCCGGCCGGCAATGTGCTCGCCGTCCGCGTCCACCAGTGGTCGGCGGGCTCGTACCTGGAGGACCAGGACCAGTGGTGGCTGCCCGGCATCTTCCGTGACGTCACCCTGCTGCACCGCCCGGCCGGCGGCGTCGGCGACTTCTTCGTGCACGCCTCCTACGACCACACCACCGGCGAGGGCACCCTGCGCGTCGACTCCGACGTCGACGGGCGGGTGACGGTCCCCGCCCTGGGCGTCGATGTGGCCACCGGTGAGCCGGTGACGGTCGCCGTCGAGCCGTGGAGCGCGGAGTGCCCGAAGCTGTACGACGGTGAACTGGTCACGCCCGGTGAGCGCGTGCCGCTGCGCATCGGCTTCCGTACGGTCGTCCTGGAGGACGGCCTGATCAAGGTCAACGGCAGGCCGGTCCTCTTCAAGGGCGTCAACCGGCACGAGTGGCACCCGGAGCGGGGCCGGGCCCTCGACCTCGGGACCATGCGCGAGGACGTGCTGCTGATGAAGCGGCACAACGTCAACGCCGTCCGCACCTCCCACTACCCCCCGCACCCGGCCTTCCTGGATCTGTGCGACGAGTACGGCCTGTGGGTCGTCGACGAGTGCGACCTGGAGACGCACGGCTTCACCGAGCAGGGCTGGCGGGACAATCCCGTCGACGACGACCGCTGGACGCCGGCCCTGCTGGACCGCGCCGCCCGCATGGTCGAGCGGGACAAGAACCATCCGTCGATCGTGCTGTGGTCCCTCGGCAACGAGGCCGGCACCGGGCGCGGGCTGACCGCGATGGCCGAGTGGATCCACGGCCGGGACCCCTCGCGGCTCGTGCACTACGAAGGCGACCCGGACTGCCGGGACACCGATGTGTACTCGCGGATGTACGCCGCCCACGAGGAGGTCGAGCGCATCGGGCGCGGCCTGGACGGGGGCGTACGCAAACGTCGTGCGCTTCCCTTCATCCAGTGCGAGTACGGGCACGCGATGGGCAACGGGCCAGGCGGTATCGCCGACTACCAGCGGATCTTCGAGCGGTACGAGCGCCTCCAGGGCGGCTTCGTCTGGGAGTGGATCGACCACGGCATCACCCATCCCGAGCTGGGCTACGCCTACGGCGGCGACTTCGGCGAGGAGCTGCACGACGGCAACTTCGTCTGCGACGGGCTGGTCTTCCCCGACCGGCGGCCGTCGCCGGGGCTCGTCGAGTACAAGAAGGTGATCGAACCGGTCCGGATCGAGGGCGACGGCACGGGCGGTGCCGTCCGCGTGACGAACGTGTACGACTTCGTCGACCTCTCGCACCTGGCGTACGAGTTCTTCCACTCGGTGGACGGGTTCCCCACGGGTGCGCACACGCTCACCGTGCCGCCCCTCGCACCGGGCGAGTCGGCGCGGGTCGAGCTGCCGGCGGCGCCGGACGGCCAGGGCGAGGAGGTGCTGTGGACGGTCCGCGCGCTGCTCGCCGAGGACACGGACTGGGGACCCAAGGGCCATGAGGTGGCGTGGGGCCAGGGGATCGTCGCCCCGCGCACCCCCGTGACCGTGACCGCCTCCCGACGGCCCGTGCGTGACGAAGGTCTGATCACGCTCGGCCCGGGGACCTTCGACGCCCGCTCGGGCCGGCCGACGACGATCTGCGGGCTCGAGGTGACCGGGCTGCGTCTGGACGTCTGGCGGGCGACGACGGACAACGACGACGGCGCGTCCTGGCAGGACGACATGCGCTACGGCTTGCTGTGGCGCAGGCTCGGTCTGCACCGGATGCAGCACCGGGTGGACGCCGTGGAGGCGGCCGAGGACGCGTTGACCGTCCGCACCCGGGTGGCGCCGGCCGCCGCCGAGGTGGGCCTGCGCACGGAGTACCGCTGGACGTCCGACGGCACCCTGTTGAAGCTGACCGTGTCCGTGACGCCCGAGGGCGACTGGACGGTGCCGCTGCCCCGGCTCGGCGTGCGCCTCGGGCTGCCGGGCGACGCCGCGAACGAGGTGCTGTACTACGGCGGCAGCGGCGAGGCGTACCCGGACACCCGTGCCGCTTCCAGGCTCGGCCAGTGGCTGCCGGACATCGACGACCTCCAGACCCCGTACGTCCGCCCGCAGGAGAACGGCGCCGTGGCCGACGTCCGCTGGGCGGAGCTCGGCGGGCTGCGGATCGAGGGCGACCCGGAGTTCTGGTTCAGCGCCCGCCGGTGGACCAACGAGCAGTTGGACGCCGCCCGGCATCGCACCGATCTCACGCCGGGCGACACCCTCTGGCTCAACCTCGACCACGCTCAGCACGGCATCGGCTCCCAGTCCTGCGGTCCGGGCCCGCTGCCGCAGTACTTCCTGAAGGCCGAGCCGGCCGAGTTCTCCTTCGTGTTCTCCAACCATGAGTGAGCGCCGCCCTCACTCGTTGCGCAGCACCTCCGCGATGGTCAGCCTGCCTGCCCTGCGGGCCGGGACGAACGCCCCCAGCACCGCGATCACCAGTCCCGCGAAGGCGAGGGCGGTCAGGACGGGGGCCTGCCAGACGTCCGTCATGAAGGCGGGCAGGGTGATGCCGACGGCGTCCGCCATGCGGGGGACGACCAAATGGTGGCCCGCCATGCCCAGCGGGACGCCGAGCAGGGAGCCGATCGCGCCGAGGACCGCCATCGACGTCACCGACATGACCGTGACCTGACGCGGCGTCATGCCGATCGACTTCAGCATGCCCAGGTCGCGGCGGCGGTCCTGGGCGTTGAGGACGACCGTGTTGAAGACGCCCAGGGCGGAGACCAGGGCCAGCATCAGGGTGAGCGCCACGGCGGAGCCGACGATGGTCGCCGTGACGGTGTTGGCGCCCTGTGGCATCGGGGCGACACCCCGGTCGGCAGCCTCGGCGGCACGTGCGTAATCGGCCGGGTCCGTGCCGTCGTGCAGCTCGACGTGGTAGGCGATGGGTCGCTCCTTCGGGGCCAGGGCCGTGAAGGTCGACCAGTCGACGACGACCAGCCGGGCGTCGTTCGCCATGTACTCCCCGACGACGCGGACCCTTTCGGTCCGGTCGCCCTTGGCCAGCCGGACGTGCTCGCCGACCTTCACGTGGTTCTGGCGCAGGAAGGCGGATCCGGCGACGACCTCACCGGCGCCGCGCGACCACCGTCCAGCGGTGAGCACGCTGTCCAGCCGGGTCGTGTCACCCCGGCGGGCTTCGAGCATCACCCGGTGCGCGGACCCCGCCATGCGCGCCTCCACGTCTGCTCGGGCGGTGACCGCGCTCGCGCCGGGCAACTCGGCCAGCAGCGTGTGCAGTTCGGCGTCCGGGTGCTCGGGCCGGATCTCCTTGCCGTTCTCGTGCTTCCCCACGTACACCGTGACCTGGTAGGCGTCGCGCCCCGCGTTGCCGAACCGGTCGAAGGTGGTCGAGAGGCCGGTCGCGAAGGTCACGGTGGCCACGCCGAGGACCACGGCGGCCAGGGTGAGCGCACTGCGCCCGGGCCGGGCGAAGGGCAGCCCGGCACCGAGGCTCACCGAGCGCGGCAGCACGCTGCCGGCCAGCCGCCGCTGGATGCGCAGGGCGCGCCCGGCGGTCGGCGCGCTGCCCGCGCTGATCGCCCGGGCCGCCGGCATCCGGTGCGCGCGTACGGCGGGCGCGAGCGCGGCGAGGGCAGCGACGGCGGGCATGCCGAGCAGGGTCATGACGTCGACCCGCAGCGGCACCGAGACGCTGTCGTGGAACACCCCCGCGTCGGGCCCGCTGAAGACGAACCCGAAGAACGGGTGCGCCAGCAGGTTGCCGAGGGCGGTGCCGAGCACGCAGCCGAGGACCGCCGGGACGCAGACCATCGTGAGGTGGACCGCGACGACCTGCCCGGGGGTGAACCCGAGCGCTTTGAGCACGCCGATGTGCCGGAAGCCGGAGATCACCGCGCCGCTGACGACGTTGGCGATGATGAGCACCGCCACGGCGACACCGAGGATCCCGAAGGCCATCAGGTACGGGGTGTACGCCCGGGCCGAGGCGCCGATCTGGTCCTTGAGGGTGAAGTACGACCGGGAGGCGGTGAGCGCCTGTGCGGGGAGTTCGCCGGTCACCTCGGCCAGTTGCGCACGCAGCCGGTCCTCGGACGACGCGTCGTCGAAGCGGAACAGCATCTGGGTCGTCGTCGGACGCAGGGCGTCGATCTGCGCGGGCGCGACCCAGGCGTCCGCGGACCGGCTGAGGTCGAAGGCGTATCCGACCACGGTGAGGGTGGGTCCGGAGGGGATGTGGAGCTTCTTGCCCAGGTCGTCCGCGGCCCAGTCGGAAGGCCGGTTCACGACGACCTCTCCGGGCCGGACGGCCCAGCGTCCGGCCCACACGTCCAGCCGGTCCACCGGCCCCCCGGGGCCGGCGCGGCCCACGACCGTGATCTCGGTGCCGAGGCCGAACGCCATGGCCCTGGCGGGCAGTTCCACCTCGGCCTGGGCGAAGGGCCCGGCGACGCCCTGAACGCCGGGCTGTCGGGCCGCCCGTGTCAGGCGGTCGTGCGATGCGGCGCCGGGGTCGAAGGCGGCCACGACATGCGGGCCGCGCTGGGCGGCGAATGCCTTGTCGAAGGGGGCGGAGGCCGCGTCGAGCAGGGCGAGGGCGATCACCATGGCGGTCGTGGAGGTCAGGGTGACCAGCGCGATGACGAGAGTTTGCAGTCTGCGTCGTCGTACCGCCGCGCGGGCGGCGCTCCATACGGCCCTCATGCGGACGGCTCCAGGGTGTGCTCGCCGGTCACCCGGCCGTCGGCGAACTCGATGAGCCGGCTCGCGCAGCGCCGGGCGAGATGATCGTCGTGGGTCACCAGGATCAGCGTCTGGCCGATCTGGTTGAGGTCGAGCAGCAGGTCCATCACCTGTTCCCCGGCCCGGCTGTCAAGGGCGCCGGTCGGCTCGTCGGCCAGCAGCAGCGCGGGCCGGTTCATCAACGCCCGGGCCACGGCGACGCGTTGGCGTTCGCCGCCGCTGAGCACCGCGGGGTAGGCGTTGCGGCGGTCGGCGATGCCGAGCTCGTCGAACAGTTCCAGCGCGCGGCGCCGGGCCTGGCGGGCGGGGGTGCCGGTGAGCTGTGCGGCCAGGGCGACATTGTCGAGCGCCGACAGGTCGTCGATGAGGTTGAAGAACTGGAAGATCATGCCGATCCGGCGCCGCCGGTACAGCGCGAGCCCCTTCTCGCTCAGCTCTCCCACGTTCTCGCCGTGGACGACGACCGTGCCGTCCGTCGGCCGGTCCAGGCCGGCGATCATGTTCAGGAGCGTGGACTTCCCGCACCCCGAGGGCCCCATCACGGCGACCGCCTCCCCCGCCCGGATCTCCAGCGACACCCCGGCCAGGGCCGTCGTCTCGCCGTACTCCTTGCGCACGCCGTCGAGTCGCAGGGCGACCTCTCCCGCGCCGTGCGTGCTTCCACTGCCGTCGTCCGTGACCATGGGACGGACGTTACGAGGCGGGCCGGGGACGGGGCATCCCCCGGCGGATGGCATCCGGCCCCGTGTCTCATCCCATGGATGCAGGGCCTGCATCCCGAGGCCGATGCGGACGGGGTGATCGTCTGCCAGAGTGAACTCCATGGGGGACAACGGGGACTGGCGCACCAGCGGGCTCATGGCCGCGCTCGTGGTGGCGTGCGCGGCCGTGATCGCGCTGATGCTGGCGCTGCTGCGTACGCGGCGCCGCTGGCAGCACACCGTCGGGGAGCGCGGCTGGCTGCTGGAGCGGGAGCGGGAGAGCGCCGCCCGGGCCGCGGTCGCCGCCGAACGCGACCGTATCGCCCGGGAGTTGCACGACATCGTCAGCCACAACGTCAGCCTCATGGTCGTGCAGGCCGGTGCCGCCCGGGAGGTGCTGACCACGATGCCAAACGAGGCCGTGGCCGCGCTGCGGGCGGTCGAGGACGCAGGACGCGGCGCGATGACGGATCTACGGCATCTGCTGGGGCTGTTGGCGCCGTCGCCGAGCGGCGAGGACAACGAGGCGGGGGAGGCCGCGCAGGCCCGGGAGGTGCCCGTGGGCGCGTGGGACCGGGACGCGGGCTCCCAAGGGCCGAGCGCCACGAAGCCGGGCGGTGAAGGGGCGGGGGCCGGACGAGAGGGAGACGAACGGCTGCGCGGCGAGTGGCCCGGCACCGGTCGGCCGGACCTTTACGCCGGCACCGCCGCCGAGCTCGCCCCCCAGCCCGGACTCGACCGGCTCGGCCGGCTCGTCGACCGTGTCTCGTTCGCGGGACTGCCCGTGGAGGTCCGGATCTCCGGGGAGCCGTGCCCGCTTCCGCAGGGCATCGACGTGACGGCGTACCGCATCGTCCAGGAGGCCCTCACCAACGCGCTCAAGCACGGCGACGGCGGCAAGGCCGAGGTCACCGTGCGGTACGCCGACCACGCGCTGCGCGTGGAGGTGCTGAGCACCGGCCCGAGCGTGCTGACCGGTGGCACCGCGCCAAGCCCCCGCCCCACGCCACGGCACAGCGAGGGCACCGGCCGCGGCCTGCTGGGCCTGCGCGAGCGGGTCGCGGTCTACGGCGGCGACCTGGACGCCCGAAGACGCCTCGGCGGCGGCTACCGGGTCCGCGCGCGCATCCCGCTGGACCGCCCATGACTACACCACGGCCCACCGTGACGCCACCCCAGAGCCTCGAGCCGCGCTCTCCCCGGGTGCTCGTCGTCGACGACCAGACGTTGATCCGGACCGGCTTCCGGCTGATCCTGACCGTGCGCGGCATCGAGGTCGTCGGGGAGGCGGCGGACGGTGTGGAAGCGGTGGCGATGGCACGTGAACTCGCCCCGGACGTCGTCCTGATGGACATCCGCATGCCCCACATGGACGGCCTGGACGCCACCCGCCGCATCCTGCGCGAGGCCCCCGGCTGCCGGGTGCTGATGCTGACCACCTTCGATCTGGACCGCTACGTCTACGCTGCGCTGTCGATCGGAGCGAGCGGCTTCCTCCTCAAGGACGTCACGCCCGAGCACCTCGCGGCGGCCGTACGTCTGGTCGACACGGGCGACGCCCTGCTCGCCCCCTCCATCACCCGGCGCCTGGTGGAACGCTTCGCGACGGACCCGGCCGCATCCTCCCCCGCCTCCGTCTCCGCGGACCTGCAGTCCCTGACCCCCCGGGAACGGGAGGTGCTGACCCTGCTGGGCCGGGGCCTGTCCAACACGGAGCTCGCCGCGCATCTCACGCTCAGCGAGGCCACGGTGAAGTCCCACGTGGCACGCATCTTCGCCAAGCTGTCCCTGCGCGACCGCGCCCAGGCCGTCGTGCTGGCCTACGAGACGGGACTGGTCCGGGCCGGGGGCGGCGGCGGGGACCGGGGCGGGCATTAACATCCTGCCCAGCACCCCAGGTTTTTCGCAGTCTAAGGACACGCCCCATGGCCCGCGCAGGACTGACCGCCGACCGCCTCGCCGCAGCCGCCGCGGAACTCGCGGACGAGGTGGGGTTCGACCACGTCAGCCTGTCCGCGCTGGCCCGGCGGTTCGGGGTCCGGGACGCGAGCCTGTACTCGCACGTCAAAAACCTCCAGGACCTGCGGACGCGGGTCGCCCTGCTGGTGGGCGGCGAGATGATCGACCGGATCGCCGCCGCCGTCGCCGGACGCGCCGGCAAGGACGCGCTCGCCGCCTTCGCGAACGCCTACCGGGCGTACGCCCTGGAGCACCCGGGCCGCTACGCGGCCACCCAGATCCGGATCGACCAGGCACTCGCCGCCGACTCCCCCGCCCTGCGCCGCACCGCCGAGATCACCTACGGCATGCTGCGCGCCTACGGCCTCGAGGAACCCGACCTCACCGACGCCGTCCGCCTGCTGCGCAGCACCTTCCACGGCTACTGCTCGCTGGAGTCGACCGGGGCCTTCGGCGCGCCCCGTGACGTACAGCAGTCGTGGGAGCGGGCCGTCGACGCGCTGCACCTGGCGCTCGTGAACTGGCCCCGCACCGAGCAGGACCCGCGACCGCCCCGGCCGCCGCACTGACGAGGGGCGGCCTGTCGCCCTGCGTCAGCCGGTCCCCGCCCCGTCCACCCGGTGGCTGAGCGCGTCGACTTCGGCGTACGACGGTGTGGCACCGGACGGAGTCCGGCCCTGACGGATGTCCGCCACCGTCTCCAGGGCCGCGCCCAGCGCCCGCCGGTAGAGCAGCGAGCCGAGGCTGACACGGCGGACGCCGAGGTCGGCGAGGTGCGGGAGGGCGGGACCGGCCGGGGAGTAGAGGATGTTGAGGGGGACGGCGAGGTGTTTCACCAGGGCGGCGATCGCCCCGGGTTCGGTGAGCCCGGGGACGAACACGCAGTCGGCGCCCGCCTGTTGATAGGCGTCGAGGCGGTCGAGGGTGCCCTCGCCCGTGCCCAGCCAGTATGTGTCGGCGCGGGCGTTGACGAAGAGGCCCGGTGCCGCCGACTTCACCGCTGCGATCTTCGCGGCGTGCAGCGCGGGTGAGCCGAGCCGGTCCTCGAGGTTGATGCCGACGGCTCCGGCGGCCTGGAGCTGTCGGGCGAACTCCCCGGTTTCGTCCGGGTCCTCGCTGTAGCCGTCCTCCGCGTCCACGGAGAGCAGGAACGGCTCGGAGCCGAGGGCGCTGGCCAGCCGAAGCGTCTCCTCGCGGGTGGCCGACGCCCCGTCGGGCAGTCCGCGGGCCGCGGCGGTCCCCAGACTCGTCGTGCCGATGGCGGCGAAGCCCTGGGCGGCGAGGGCCCGGGCGGAGGCGTGGTCCCAGGCGTTGGGCAGGAGAAGTGGTTCGTCGCGGTGGTGAAGGTCGGCGAAGACGGTCACGGCTGGGCTCCCACGGCGTCGGCGTAGCAGGTCGATTCCGCCAGGTGGCGGGCGAGCTCGCGAAAGCTCCAGCCCTCGCCCGGAGAGTGCTCGAGCCGGGTCTCACTCGGGGCGTCGAGGAGGGCCAGGTCGCGGCCGGGGCGAGGACGTGCTCGACCAGCGGTGACGGCTTCGGCGGGGGTCTCGCGAACTGGTGCGCGCATGTCCGCAACGGTAGGCGGGCCTCGCTTCGGCAGCGGCCGAAGTGTGACCGTGTCGATGCCTCACTCCGACGGCTAGGGCCCTTCTGATGGATCTCCGCGCCCTCGCTCTCGCTCTCGCCCTCACCCATGAACCGGACCCGCGTCTCCCGCCCCGAGCTCCAGCGGACGTGGATCTCGCCGGTCTCCGGCATGTCCACGGACACCAGCTCAGGGAGGGGCAGGGGGTCGGCCTCGGCGGTGAGACGGACGAGGGCGACGAACACGGTGGGGCCGTCCCCCGTCGTGCCGGCCGCCTCGGAGCCCCCCGGCAGGCCCGACAGGCCGGCAACCGGCACGAGTTCACCCGTGGGTCCGCCCTTGACGCGCTCGCCCACCGCCCAGCCCGTCACCCGCACCGCAGTCCCGGGAAACGCACCCGCGACTCGATGGACGCGCACCTCCACCGCGCCCTCGGCCAGCACCACGCTGGTGACCCGGACCCGGTCGCCGACCGAGTGCCTGGAGGCCGCCCAGCCGTCGCCCACCCCCAGCGGCACGATGTCCGTACGGCTGGGATCGCCGCCCACGACGACGCTGTTGTCGTACGCCGACGACGGCGCCGTGACCGTCGAGTAGGCGAGGCGCGTGTAGTACGGGTCGTAGCGGACGTCCTCGCTGCCGTGGTTGTGGAGGCGGACCAGTCCGTCGGAACTGGTGGACTGCACGAGCCAGTTGGGCGCGGCGATCGCGGTGACCGCGTCCGTGCGCTCGGCCGGCGCGGGTTCCTCGACGGCCGTCCACACCTCGTGCTCGGCGGGCAGCAGCAGACCGAGGAACGCCTTGCTCGCCCAGTACGGGGACGCGGGGCCGGAGTAGTTCTGCAGGACGGCCTCGTCGGGGCCGTGCCAGCCGAGGGTCAGCAGACCGTCGGAGTCCACCGCGCCCCGCTGAAGGAAGTACTTCAGCGCACCGGACGCCAGCCGTCTCGTCTCCCCCGGGGCGAGTGGCGTACGGCCTGTCAGGGCGCCCAGCCACAGGGGTGCCGTGGTCGCGAAACGGTAGGTGAGGGAGCGGCCCTGAAGCATGGGTGCGCCGTCGCCGCCGAACAGGCGGGCGTAGTCCTCCAGATGCCGCGAGAGTCTGCCGCCGTACCGCTCCAGCAGCCGCTCGTCCCGCGCCGACCAGGCGTGCAGCACCGGGTAGAGGTGCATGGCCCAGCCGTTGTAGTGGTCGAACTTCCGGCCGTCGCCGTCCGTGTACCAGCCGCCGCCGACGTACCAGTCCTCGATGCGCTCCAATCCCCGGTCGATCGCCTTGCGGGACTGCTCGCTCTCGTACCCGATCTCCTGGAGGAAGCCGCCCACCGTCACCGGGAACAACTCCCAGTTGTTGGGCCAGGGTTCGGCGGTCAGCCCGTCGGCCAGCCAGGCAGCCGCCCGCTGACGCACCGGGTCGTCGAGCCGGTCCCACAGCAGCGGCCGGGTCAGCCGCAGGGCGAGCGCGATCGACGCGGCCTCGACCAGCGGCTGGCTGTGGTCCTCGATGCGGGGCCAGACGCCCGAGGCGCCCGCCGCGAGGCCGTCGGCGTAGCGCTGCAACGCCGTCTCGTCCCGGCGGAAGGCGGCGAGCAGCAGCGTGCGGGCGTAGCCCTCCAGACCGTCGCAGAGGCAGCCCGAGCAGCTCTCGTGGCCGCCGGGGAAGTGGTAGAGGGCCCGGTCCTCGGTGGCGTACGGCTCCACGGCACCGAGCAGGGCGTCGGCAGCCGCCTCCCAGTGGGCGCGGGTGCAGCCGGTGCGGGGGCTCAGGGCGGGGTCCTCGGGAGGCAGCTGCATCGGTTCCCTTTCTCGCCGGCCCGTCGGACCCGGGGCCGCTGGTCGGTGCCTGCCGTGCAGGTGTACGTGATGACCGCGAGTGCTCAGTACCCGTCTCGGCTACCGTCGACATCATGACCGGCACCAGCACCCTGGCCGAGGCACTCGCCGCCCGGGCCGTCGTGCTCGACGGCGGCCTGTCGAACCAGCTCGAGTCCGCCGGACACGACCTGGGCGACGAGCTGTGGTCGGCACGGCTGCTCGCGGAAGCGCCCGAGGCGATCACCGAGGCGCATCTGGCGTACTTCGAGGCGGGGGCCGACGTGGCCATCACGTCCAGCTATCAGGCGACCTTCGAAGGCTTCGCCGAGCGCGGTATCGGTCAGGAGCGGGCCGCCGGACTGCTCGTCCTGAGCGTGGAAGTGGCGCGTGAAGCGGTACGGCGGGCGAGGGCCGGGGGCATCACCAGGCCGATGTGGGTGGCCGCGTCCGTCGGGCCGTACGGGGCGATGCGGGCGGACGGCTCCGAGTACCGGGGGCGGTACGGGCTCGGCGTCGACGACCTGGAGCGCTTCCACCGGCCCCGCCTGGAGGTACTGGCCGGTGCCCGGCCCGATGTGCTGGCGCTGGAGACGGTCCCGGACGCCGACGAGGCCGAGGCGCTGCTGCGGGCGGTGCGCGGGCTCGGCGTCCCGGCCTGGCTGTCGTACTCCGTCGCCGGCGACCGTACGCGCGCCGGGCAGCCGCTGGAGGAGGCCTTCGCCCTGGCCGCCGAGGCCGACGAGGTGATCGCGGTCGGCGTGAACTGCTGTGCCCCCGAGGATGTCGGCGGCGCCGTCGAGGCCGCCGCACGCGTCACGGGCAAGCCCGTCGTCGCCTATCCCAACAGCGGCGAGGGCTGGGACGCCGAGGCCCGCGCCTGGGACGGCCGTTCCTCCTTCGCCGCCGAGCAGGTGCGGGGGTGGCGGGCGGCCGGGGCCCGGCTGATCGGGGGGTGCTGCCGGGTGGGGCCGGAGGCGATCGGCGCCATCGCGCGTACGTTGGCACAGGCTCGGTAGCCACTGCCCACTCCTCGACGCCGCTTTCGAACGGTGATCGGTTACTCTGACCGCGCCGTCGCGTGACGATCGCCGGGCAAACCCCTGGGGGGGACCACGGATCGCCCGGCGGAACCACCGGCACATCTGCGTCTGGACGCGTGACGTATCCACCCGTTCGCCCGTCCTACGAGACGTATGTGTCGCGAGCGCGCGCAAAAGGAGACAGCCATGGGGGACCGAACGCCCGACACCAGCGTCCTCGACCGGGACGAGCCGCCGACGGAACCCTCCAGCGCGGAACGCGAACAGGGCACGAGCGCGGGCGTCACGGAGAGCGGGCAGCCGTCGGGGGAACCGACGTCGAAGCCGGCACGCGTGCAACCGACGGACGAGGCGGCGGGGTCGGACAAGCCGGAGGACACGGCGGAGCCTGAGGACTCGACGGAGCCGGGGGGCTCCGCGGGGCCGGAGGACACGGCGGGGCCGAAGGCTGAGGAGCAGCCGGGAGCACAGGGGGATTCCGAGGGGGCGGAGCAGGCCGAAGGGTCTGAGGCGGCGGAGGGGCCGACTCCTCCGACGAGCACTGCCGACGAACGCGACGATGCCGAAGCTGCCGACGACGACGCCCCGTCCGCCGAGGACGACAGCGCACAGCCCGACGAAAGCGCCGGCACCGATGCCGGCAGCGACTCGACCGCATCGGACGAGGCGGCTGCCGAAGAGGACGACGCCGAGCCGGGCGACGCCGAGCCGGGCGACGCCGCCGAACCGGCCACCGGGGTCGGCGACACCGAGCCGGACGAGGTTGCCCCCCCGGAGCCCTCCCCCAAGGAGTCCTCCGAGAGCACCCGCACGGTCGCGCTGCGGATGAAGAAGGACGTCCCCGGGTCCGACATGACGATGGCGCTCAGCGTCAAAGACGTCCCCGGGTCCGACATGACGATGGCGCTCAGCGTCAAGGACCTCCCACGCGTCGACCCGCCCGCTCCCCCGGCCGCACCGCAGGACACGCGTCCCGTACAGGAACCGAAGGCCGCGCCGCCCCCGGCATCGAACCCCCCTGTTCCGGTACCGCGGCCTCCCGCGTCACCGCCCACGGCAACGCCACCCCCACCCCCCGCCTCCCCCATCGACCTGCTCGCCCAGCTCACCAACACCCCGCCGCCCCCGAACACGGCGACCCGCACGGTCCTGCGCAGGGCCAGGATCTGGTCGCCGGTCGTGGCGCTGCTCGCACTGGTCGTGCTCGTCGTCCAGTGGGTCCGTCCGCTGCCCGAACCGGCCCTCGTGGTGGACGCGGGAGCGGCTTCGTTCGCGGTGGGCGGTGACGCGTTCAGCATGCCGTGGCCCGAGCAGGGGCAGGCCGCTGTCATGGTCGCGGGCTCCGGCGGCATCGGGACGTTCGGTGAGCAGAAGCCCGTCCCGACGGCGAGCGTCGCCAAGATCATGACGGCGTATGTGATCCTCCACGGGCACTCGCTCAAGAAGGGCGAGCCCGGTCCTGACGTCAGGGTCGACGCACGGGCCGTGGCGGAGGGCAGGTCCAAGAGCGAGTCGCGCATCGAGGGGCTGCGGGTCGGGCAGCGGTTCAGCCTTCAGGACATGCTGAAGATGCTGATGATCCCGTCCGGCAACAACGTGGCCCGGCTGCTGGCCCGGTGGGACACGGGCACCGGGGACGAGGCCGCGTTCGTCCGGAAGATGAACGAGGCTGCCAAGTCGCTCGGCATGACGAACACCACGTACACCGACCCCAGCGGTCTGGACAAGGGAACCGTCAGCACGGCGGTCGACCAGCTCAGACTGGCCGAGGCGGTGATGCGGTTCGACTCGTTCCGCGCGGTCGTCGCCATGCCCAACGCCGACATCCCCGGAGTCGGGCGCATCTACAACAACAACAATCTGATCATGGAACCGGGGCTCAGCGTCGCGGGCATCAAGACCGGCTCCAACACCCCCGCGGGCGGCACGCTGTCCTGGGCGGCGTACAAGACGGTGGACGGCAAGGACCGGCTGATCCTGGGCACCTTGATGGACCAGCACGTCACCGGCCCGGACCCCGACGGCGCGAACAGCCTCAAGCTGGTCCTGAAGAACAGCCACAAGGTCATCCAGGCGGTCCGGGAAGCACTCACGGCGGCGACGGCCGTACGCAAGGGCCAGGTGGTCGGACATGTCGACGACGGCCTCGGCGGCCGTACGCCCGTGGTGGCCACGCGGGATCTGAAGGTCGTCGGGATACCGGGGCAGAAGCTGACGTTCACCTTCCGCGAGGGCGAGGCGGACATCGTCGGCGGCATGAAGGCCGGAACCGTGGTCGGTCAGCTGACGCTGGACGGTGTCGCGGGTGCGGAGAGCGTGCCGGTGGCGTTGCAGTCGGAGCTCGCGGAGCCGTCCGTCGGGGCGAAGCTGACCCGGATCGGCTGAGTCGGGACGGCAGGGGCACAGGCGGCGGCCGGGCCGGCGGGCCGGTTCCCGTACGGAGCCGGTCCGCCGGGTGCTCGCGGCCTTCACCCCAGGAGGTTCGCGAGGAACCTCGCCGCCACCGGGCCCGCGTCGGCCCCGCCCGAACCGCCGTCCTCCAGCAGGACGGCCCAGGCGAGGTCCCGGGTGCCCTGGTAGCCGATCATCCAGGCGTGCGTACGCGGTGGGGTCTCGGTGCCGAACTCCGCCGTGCCCGTCTTGGCGTGCGGCGCACCAGGAATGCCCCGCAGGGCCCGGCCGGCGCCCTCGGTCACCGTGGCGCGCATCATGGTGCGCAGGGCTTCGACGACTTCGGCGTCGAGCCGGGCGGGCGCCTTGTACTTCTTCTTCACGGCCGCGGGCACCAGGACGGGCTGATGGAAGACGCCCTGTCGCACCGTCGCCGCGACCGACGCCATCACCAGGGGTGAGGCCTGCACACGGGCCTGTCCGATCATGGATGCGGCCATGTCGTTGTCGCTCGACGCGACCGGCACACCGCCGTCGTACGTCGTGGTGCCCACGTCCCAGGTGCCCCCGATGCCGAAGGCCGCCGCGGTGTCGTGCAGGGCGGACGGGGACAGCCGGCCGCGGGAGTTGACGAAGAACGTGTTGCAGGAGTGGGCGAAGCCGTCCCGGAACGTCGATCCGGACGGCAGCGTGAACCGGCCCTGGTTCTCGAAGCGCTGGCCGTTGACGTGGACGAACCGGGGGCACTGCCCGGGGTCGGTCGGCTTCAGCCCTTGTTTCAGCAGGGCGGCGGCGGTCACCACCTTGAAGGTCGAGCCGGGCGGGTAACGGCCCTCCAGCGCACGGTTCATGCCGGAGGGCAGGTTCGCGGCTGCCAGGATGTGCCCGTTCGAGGGGGCGACGGCGACGATCGCCGCGTTCTTCCGCACGCCGCGCAGGGCTTGGGCGGCGGCCCGCTGGACCCGCGGGTCGATGGTCGTGCGGACCGGCCTGCCCCGACCCGCCTTCCGGCCGGTGAGCGTCTTCACCACACGGCCGGACCGGCGGTCGACGACCACGACCGACTTCGGCGGGCCCGAGCCGCCGGTGAGTTGCCTGTCGTAGCGGGCCTGGAGGCCGGACACTCCCCTGCCGGTCCTGGCGTCGACCAGTCCGACGAGGGAGGCCGACTCCAGGGTGTCGCCGTACCTGTCGAGCACGGGTGCGCGGTCCCGGGTCTTGAGGGCGAGCGTCTCTCCCGGGACCATCTCCGGGTGGATCGTCTGCGTATGGAATTCCACTTTCCAATTGCCGTCGGACTTCGCGACATCGGCTCGGGAATCCCATGCGTACGTGCCCGCCCCCGGAAGGCTCATCTTCACGGTGAACGGAATGCTCACCTTCCCCGCGGATTTCTTCTCGCCGTCCCCCGCGCTGATGCGCGTCGTCCTCGGGTCGAGGTTCGTCATGACGGATTTGATCAGCGACTTCGCGGGGTCCGGGGAGTCGGTGAGCAGGGCGGCGCGCTCGGCGTCCACCGTTCGCCAGGCGTCGAGGAATTTCTCCAACTCCGCCGTGGCGGCCACCACCTGCGGATCGTCCGCGTCCGAGCCGGCGACCAGACCGGCGTACGCCCCATAGCCGAGCCCGGCGAGCACGGCCGACGCGACGATCGTGGAGACGACCGTACGGGTGCGGGAGGTGCGCCTGCCGGAATCGGAGTGCTCGATGGGGCCGCCGGTATGGATCATGGGCCCAGATTAGGGCAATGGCTCCCTTTCGCATGGAAAGGTCCACATGGAAAGGGAGCCATCGGCGCCGGAATCGGACTCTTGCAACTCTGCTCAGACCGGCATTGCGCGGATCACTTCTGGAGCACCGACTTCATCACTTCGCGCGCGATGGGGGCGGCCAGGCTGCCACCGGAGATGTCCTCACGCGAGATGTCCATGTCGGTCGGGTCGATGAAGACGGCCACCGCGACGGACTGTCCGTCGGGGTTCACCCCGTAGGAGACGAACCAGCCGAAGGGAACCTGGTCGCGTACGTTCACACCGCGCTGGGCCGTTCCGGTCTTGCCGCCCACCGTGATGCCGTCGATGAGGGCCCTGCGGGCGCTGCCCTCCTTGGCGGTGTGCTCCATCATCTCCCGGACCTTCTCCGCCGTGGACTCGGAGACCGCCTCGCTCATGACCTCGGGCTCGTGGTTCTCCAG
Organism: Streptomyces sp. M41; assembly: GCF_043673425.1. Taxonomy (NCBI): domain Bacteria; kingdom Bacillati; phylum Actinomycetota; class Actinomycetes; order Kitasatosporales; family Streptomycetaceae; genus Streptomyces; species Streptomyces sp. M41. Next base: position 21,745 of record NZ_JBIMKE010000002.1, read on the forward strand.
CGGGGCCAGGTCGGGGGAGCGCAGCTCTTCGACGATGTAGGGCTGCATCACCTTGCCGTCGTTGACCAGCGCGGCGGTCACCATCGCCATCTGCATCGGGGTGCTGGTGAGGGAGCCCTGACCCATACCGGTCAGTGCGGTCCCCGGCTTGTCGAGGTTGTCCGGGTAGAGGCTCTTGATGGCTCGCAGGTCACCGAAGTCGGAGGAGTAGACGTCCTCGTTGAACCCGAACTTCTCGGCCGTCTCGCGCATCTTGTCCGCGCCCACCTTCACGGCCGCGTCGAGGAAGACGTTGTTGCAGGAGTACTGCATGGCCGTCTTCATCGAGGCCTTGTCGCAGATGCCGTCCCCGGCCTCGCTGCCGATCGTGTTGGTCGACTGGGGCAGCTTGTACGGCGAGGCCGCGCCCGAGGAGGCGTCGATGTCCGTCACCACGCCGTGCTCCAGGGCCGCCGCGGCGGTGAGGATCTTGAAGGTCGAGCCCGGCGGGAACGTCTCGCGCAGCGCACGGTTGGCCAGTGGCTTGGCCTTGTCCTTGCCGAGCGCGCTGAACCTGTCGCTCTCCTTGAGGGAGTTGCCGGCGAACACCGTCGGGTCGTAGGACGGCGTCGAGACGAGGGCCAGCACCTTCCCCGTGCTCGGCTCCAGGGCCACGACCGAGCCGCGGGCACCGAGATCGGTGAGGCCCTTGTATCCGGCTTCCTGCGCACGGGGGTCGATCGTCGTGATGACGTCTCCGCCCCGGCGTTCCTTGCCGGTGACGACGTCCGTGAAGCGCTCGAACGCCAGCCGGTCGTCCTTGCCGCTGAGCACGCTGTCGTAGATGTTCTCCAGGAAGGTCATCCCCATGGCCTGGGAGGCGTATCCGGTGACCGGCGCGTACATGGGGCCGTTCTTGTACTTGCGCTCGAACTTGAGGTCCGATCCCTTGGACTCCACCGAATCCGTGATGGCCTTGGCGCCCACGATGATGTCGCCCCGAGGTGTCGCGTACCGGTCGATCAGCACCCGTCGGTTCTCGTCGTCGGTGGCGAGCTCGTCCGCCTCCAGGTACTGCAGCCAGTTGGCCCGGATCAGCAGCGCGAGCATGAGCAGCCCACAGAATATGGCTATGCGTCTCAACGGCTTGTTCACGCGTGAGCACCTCCAGCGGCGGGCGCGCGTCCCGCCGACCGTGAGGCATGGGCGGCCGGCCGTTGCCCTGTGAAATGCACCGCCCGCGCGGAGGGGGGAGTCGGAATTACCATGGCAGCACCATAGTTGAGCAAAATCGGTGAAGGCACCGGCGGCCGTGGTTCGGCCACCGGGGATGGCATGATGGTGCTCATGACCATCCGTCGAAAGGCCGATGCCGCGTAAGCGGCCTCGCGCGTTGCGCGCCCGACAGCCCGGCCGCCGGTCCGCCCGGCAGTCCGCCCCACGGTCTCGGATCCACACGCTCTCGGCCCGGACCAGTGCGGAGATAGACCGGGTGGAGCGGCTGTCGTACGACTACTTCGTCTTCCCCGGTGTGACCGACCGTGCGTTGCGGCGCTACCGCGCGTTCCTCCAGCCGCCCGGCCGCCGGCCCCGCTTTCCTCGGGAGGCGGGGTGTTCCTGCCGGGGCTGTTCCCTGGACGATGTGCGGCATGCCCGGGACGTACTGGAGAAGGTGCTGCGCCGGCTGCCGCCGCGGCCACGGGCCGAACTGGCGCGCCAGGTGCACGTCCTGGACAGGCGGTACGCCGAGCGGACGCTGCCCGATCCGCTCGCCCCTCATCGGCCGTGGCGTTCCAACCGCTGGTGGTGGCGGCGTCAGGCCGATGGCCCGGAGGGCACGTGACGGGGTCCCGCTCAGTTCCGGCGGACCGACCCGGGCAGCCGCAGGCGCCGTACGACCGACCGCAGTTCGGTGCCGCGGGGGGTGGGCGCGCCGTCGGCGAGGGCCGGTAGGGGCGCGGGCCGCACGGGCGGGACGGTGGCCGCCCACAGGGCGAGTTCGGCGTCGCGCGGGCCGTGGACGGTGTGCGTGTCGCCGTCGCCGAAGACGCGCACCGGATGCGAGTCGTCCCATGGCTGCCAGCCGGGGTCGCCGTCCACCGCGAACCGCACCCACGCCCCGTGCATCTCTTCCGCCAGCTCGCGCGGGGCACCCTCGCCGGCCAGCTTGCGGGACTCGGGGGCCTCTCCGCTGTCGAAGACGAAGCCCAGCTCCAGCGCATGGCACGAGCCGAGGGCGGGGAGGTTGGACGGCCAGGCGAACTCGTACACGTACGACGTCCCGGGGCGGGCGTCGGCCAGGCGGTGCAGGGGCCGGCGCAACAAGTGGTCGGTGACCATCTGGCCGACGATCTCGGCGGTGCCGGCGTCGGGGTGCAGGGCGCGGTAACCGCGGGGGACGTCGGCGCCGGCGTGGCAGCGGGCCATGGCTCCGGCGAGGGCGACGGCTCCGAGCCGGTCGACGCGCTCCAGGAGGCCGCCGGGCACCAGCCAGAGCCGGTACTCGTCGCGGGTCCAGCCGGTCATCAGGTCGACGTCCCGCGCCGCGTCGCCGTCCGTGAGGGCTTCGAGGGGGTCACGGGGGACGATGTCCCCGTCGACGACGACGCCGAAGGCGGGCCCGCCCAGGACGGGGCTGCTGAGCCGGCCCACATCGGCCTGAGTGCGCAGCAGGAGCTCGCGGTCGACCTCGGCGAAGGCGGTGGCGGTCGCGGGTATCTTCAGCCGGGTCGCCATCCGGCGCACCATCCGCCGTACCTTGTCCCGTTCGGCCGCCTCGGGCGGCCCGCTCTGGAGGACGGCCCGGCGTACCAGACCCTGGGCCTGTGGGGCGGCGAGCAGGGCGCCGATGCTGATGGCGCCGGCGGACTGGCCGCACAGGGTGATGCGGCCGGGGTCGCCGCCGAAGGCGTGGATGGCCTGGTGCACCCACTGGAGGGCGGCGAGCTGGTCGCGCAGTCCGGCGTTGGCGGGGGCGTCCGGGAACAGGCCGTAGCCCTCCACTCCCAGTCGGTAGTTGAGCGAGACGCAGACGACGCCGTCCCGGGCGAAGGTGTGCCCGTCGTACACGGGCACGCCCGAGGATCCCCTGGTCAGTGCGCCGCCGTGCAGCCACACCAGGACGGGGAGCCGGGCGCCGGGGCCGGGTTCGGGGGTCCAGACGTTGAGGTTGAGGCAGTCGTCGCCGGGCACGACGGGGTCGGACAGGTACTGCGCGAACGCCTCGGAGTACGGCGGTTTCGGCGCGGTCGGCCCGAAGGCGCCGGCGTCGCGCACGCCGTCCCAGGGTTTAGGCGGCTCGGGCGGCCGGAACCGGCGGGGGCCGAAGGGGGGCGCCGCGTAGGGGATGCCCCGGAACACCGCGACGCCGCGTTCGTACCGACCCCGCACGGCACCGTAGGGCGTGCTCACCACGGGATCCGCCTGGACTTCTGCCATATGTCCACCAGCCTCCTCACCGCGGTCGTGCACCGTGAAGATCAGAGCACTTCATTGTGGCTCGATATTCCGCCGCACGAGCTGATGAGAGGTCCGTTCGGCGTACCTCGGCCGCCTGGCGTGCGGGGGTCGACGGCGAGCGGCCCCGGGCGCACCACGGCCGCCGCGTTCACCCGGCCGGCCGAACGGTCGCCTCGGTACGGGGCTGCCCGCCGCCACTGCTCAGGGGCCCGGCGCCCGGTCGACGTGGGTCCGGCCGAGGTGCCGTCGCACATGCCGGGCCGGTCGCGGGCGCGGAAGCTGGGGCGGTGACCGGTGAAGGAGCGTGGTCGGTGTGGCCCGGAACCGCCGTCTGATCCTGAGCTCGCCGTCGAAGGTGTGGAGCCTGCTCTCCGACGGCCATCGCTACGGGGAGTGGGTGTCGGGGACGCAGCAGGTCCTCGAAGCGGACCCGCACTGGCCCGATGTGGGCGCCCGTCTCCAGGTCAGGGTCGGTGTCGGCCCGCTGGCGCTCGACGACACCTGCGTGGTCCGCATCAGCGAGCCGGAACGCCGTCTCGAACTGGAGGCGAAGGCCGACCCCTTCGGCGCGGCCCGCATCGCCATGAATCTGATCCCCTGGGGCGAGCACACCCTGTTCGTCCTCGACTGGCACCCTCTGCGCGGCCCCGGCATCCGCATGCACGGCCTGCCCGTCGACTACATCGTCTCCATCCGCAACGGCATGATGCTGACGAAACTGGCCCGGATCGCGGTGCTCGAGAGCGACGCGGGCACCGGCGGCGCCCTCAGTCCGGCTTCGCCGACCACCTGATGCCGCCGAGCAGGTGGGCGCGGAAGTCCGGGGTCCTCATGGCGCACAGGTGTTCCCGTCCCGCGTCGCCCTGCGTAGCCTCGGCTGGGATGAACGCCATCCCCGCGCTGCTGGACCATCTCGTCCTCGCGACCCCCGACCTGGCCGCCACGGTCGCCGACTTCACCCGGCGCACCGGTGTGCGGCCCGCGCCGGGCGGTGTGCATCTCGGCTTCGGTACGCGCAACCATCTGGTGTCGCTGGGCGGTTCCGGCTATCTGGAGATCATCGGTCCGGACCTCGAGCAGTCCGTGCCGGGACAGCCCCGCCCCTTCGATGTCGACGGGCTCTTGACGGCGCGCACCGTCACCTGGGCCATCCGCCCGCCGGACCTGGACGCGGCGATCGAGGGCGCCCGGGCCCGCGGCTACGATCCCGGGCCGGCCCTGGCGATGAGCCGTCGCCGGCCCGACGGCACGCTGCTTCGATGGCGGCTCACCGACGGTGACGACGCCCACCCCTCCGGCCTCGTCCCGTTCCTCATCGACTGGGGCACCTCCGTCCACCCGACCGCCACCGGCCTGCCCACCACTCCCCTGCTGTCCCTGTCGGCGAGCGCGCCCGATCCGGACGAGATCCGGCCCCTGCTGTCGGCACTGGGCACGGACCTGCACCTCACCCCGGGGCCGGTGGGAATCTCCTTCACGGTGGACTCGCCCCTGGGGCCGGTGACCTTCCGGTAGGCGGCCGGTACCGGGGCGCCGGGTGTCCGAAACGTTCAAGACCGGCGGCTCCCCAGTGCTTACGGTGGCCTCATGACTCCACGATTCGATGCGATCGGCCTCGTCGTCTCCGACATGGCCGCCTCCGTCGCCTTCTATCGCCGCCTCGGTTTCGCCTTCCCCGAGGGCGCCGAGAGCGAGCCGCACACCGAGGCCGCACTGCCGGGCGGGCTGCGGCTGATGCTCGACACCGAAGAGACGGTCCTCTCCTTCCTCCCGCAGTGGCAGCCCCCCACGGGCGGCGGCCGGCACTCGCTCGCGCTGCGCTGCGAGAGCCCGGCGGAGGTCGACACGGTGTACGAGGAGCTGGTGGCCGCCGGCTGCCACGGTGAACTGAAGCCCTGGGACGCCTTCTGGGGCCAGCGGTACGCGAGCGTGCACGACCCGGACGGAAACGGCGTCGACCTGTTCGCGCCTCTAGGGGACGTCTGACAATTCCCGTCGTGCGCCCGGAGGCCCGCCCCGCTCGCCGAGCAGCTCCCCGAGCGGCACCCCCGCCAACTCCTTGATGTCCCGGGCCAGATGAGCCTGGTCGGCGAAGCCCGCGCGGGCGGCCGTGTCCGCGAACGGCACTCCGAGGCGGGCGAGGCCCAGGGCCCGCTGCATCCGCAGGATCCGGGCGAGCGTCTTGGGGCCGTATCCGAAGGCGGTGAGGCAACGGCGGTGCAACTGGCGTGCGCCGAGGCCGAGTTCGTCGGCGGTGGCCGCGACGGGCCGCCCAGCGTCGAGTGCGGTGACGACCTGCCGCAGCAGCGGGTCGGGCGGCCGGGTCTCGGCGGCCCGCTCCCGGGCCACGTCCTCGAGCGCGGTCAGCGGGTCGGGCGCGCCCTCGATACGGCCGCGCAGCCGCCGTACCTCCGCGGCCGGCCACAGTTCGGCGAGGTCGACGCGCAGATCGCGCAGTTCGTGCGCGGGCACCGACAGGATGCCGGGCGCGGTCCCGGGAAAGAACCGGACGCCAGCCCAGGCGCTGCCATCGCCTTCGGTGAGGTGCGCGCGGGTGTCGGGCCCGGCGACCAGCAGCCGCCCGTCGTGCCAGAGCAGATCCATGCATCCGTCGGGCAGCACACGCCCCGCCGCGGCCCCGCCGGGCGTGTTCGCCCACGTCACGGCACCGGGCAGCCGAGAGGCCCGCTCCCTGTACACGGGGCCAGGCTACGCTCCGGCGACCGCTATCCGCCCGGCGTCACCAGACCGGACTCGTACGCCACCACCACCGCCTGTGCCCTGCTGTCCAGGTCCAGCTTGGTCATCGTGCGGTTGAGGTGGGTCTTGACCGTCGCCTCGCTGATGTAGAGGAGGTCGGCGATCTCCGGGTTGGACAGGCCCCGTGCGATCAGCTTGAGGACCTCCAGTTCGCGGGAGGTCAGTGCCTGGAGGTCGGTGGGCTGTTCGCGGGCGCTGTGGCGTGCGTACGCCTCGACCAGGCGGCGGGTGACGCTGGGCGCGAAGAGCGCGTCTCCGCCGGCGACGGCGGCCACCGCGGCGAGCAGCCGTTCCGGGCCGGAGTCCTTGAGGAGGAACCCGCAGGCTCCGGCGCGCAGCGCCCCGTACACGTACTCGTCGAGGTCGAAGGTGGTCAGGTGAGTGGCTGGACGATCGGCGCCCACGCCCAGGACACCGGCTGGTCGCTGACCTACCCGAAGAGCCCGAGCGGCCCGTCCCAGGCGCAGGGCCGGGGGCAGGTCCACTGGTCCAACGGCAGCGAGGCGAACGGGTACGCGACCGAGGTCCGCACGGCCGCGAACGACAGTGTGCGCGACGGGTGGTGCGCGCTCACCGAGGTCTACTACCAGAAGAAGGTCAACGGGGCCTGGAAGGGCCAGTACCGGGTCAACTCCCAGGACTGCGTGGACGAGGACGGCAAGGCGTACTGGGGCACCTTCCAGCATGCGCGGACCCCGATCCGGCATGTGAAGTTCCGGGTCTGCCTCGGCGCCAACTGGCAGGCCAACCACAGCCTGTGCGGCAGCTGGTCCTGGGGCTGACCGCCGCCTGCCATCGAGGGGGAGGGCGGTGCCTCGCGTTCCCGCGGGGCACCGCCGCCGGACTGCGCGACCGGCCGCGCCCACCCCTACCCGACGGCCACCCGCCCCCGATGCTCCTGCGGGCTCACGCCGTAGACCCGCTTGAAGGCGCTGGACAGCGCGAACGCGCTGCCGTATCCGACTCTCCGGGCGATCGCGTCCAGCGTGTCGTCGGTGTCCCGCAGCGCGTCCGCGGCCAGTCCGAGCCGCCAGCCCGTGAGGTACGTCATCGGCGGCTCCCCCACCAGCTCGGTGAACCTGCGGGCGAGCGCGGCCCGCGACACCCCGGCCTTGGCCGCCAGCGAGGCCACGGTCCAGGGATGCGCGGGATCGTCCTGGACGAGCCGCAGCACCCGGCCCACGACCGGGTCGGCCAGCGCCTGGTACCAGGCCGGCGCCGCCGCCTCCGGGCGGGAGAACCAGGCTCTGAGCGCGGCGATGACCAGCAGGTCGAGCAGCCGGTCGAGGACGACCTCCTGGCCGGGTTCGTCGCGGACGACCTCCTCCATGAGGTAGGGCGTGAAAGGGCAGTCCCACACGTCGGCCGTGAGGGACAGCAGCGGCGGCAGCGCGTTCAGCAGCCGCCCGCTGATCTCGCCCTGCCACAGATAGGTGCCGATCAGCATCACGGCCGAGCCGTCCGTCCGGTCGCCCCAGGTGCGCACCCCGAGGTCCATGGAGCCGTTGAGGGAGCGCCCGTCGGGGTAACGGCACTCGGCGCCCGGAAGGATCAGGGCCTGGGGTGCGGTGCCGGGGTCGTCGGCGCAGGTGTAGGGGTCGGGGCCGCGGGCGATCGCGAGGTCTCCGGGGCGCAGTCTGATCCGCTCCCCCCGGTCGGGGCTGACCCAGGCCTCGCCGCGGACCATGACCATGACGGTGAGCGGGGCGCGGTCCTCGACGCGGATGGCCCACGGCGGCTCGAAGCACGCTCGGATCATGAAGGCGCCACGTGCCCGGGGGCCCTCCAGCAGGCCGGCGAGAGCGTCCATGGCGTCAGCGTAGACGGCCGCGTATGGGAATGAGCCGTTCAGCGATGGGCTGTCGGGGCGCCCGGCCGTTGACTGGGGGCATGGCGAAGAACACGGCCGATACGGCGAACACGCGAGCGATGACGGTGGTGGTGACCGGGGCCTCCGGTCGTACCGGGAGCCGGGTGGCGGGGGCGGCGCGCGCGGCGGGGCTCACGGTGCGGGCCGCGTCCCGGGCGCGGGGCTTCGACTGGGAGGACCCGACCACCTGGGCCGAGACCCTGCGGGACGCGGACGCGGCGTATCTGATGTACCCGTCCGACATCGGTTCCCCGGCGGCGGCCGAGGGGGTCGGGGCGCTCGCGCGGGAGGCGGTCGGGCTCGGCGTACGGCGGCTGGTGCTGCTGTCGGCGCGCGGCGAGGACCAGGCGCTGCCGGCCGAGGAGGCGCTGCGGTCGTCCGGCGCGGACTGGACGGTCGTACGGGCGGCGTGGTTCGCGCAGAACTTCAGCGAGGGGCCGCTGGTGGAGGGGATGCGCCAGGGCGAGCTGGTCTTCCCCGCGGGTGAGGTGAAGGAGCCGTTCATCGACGTGCGGGACATCGCGGACGTGGTGACGGCCGTGCTGACGTCGGGGAACAGGTTCACGGGGCGGACGCTGGAGGTGACCGGGCCGCGGCTGCTGTCGTGGCGGGAGGCGGTCGCGGAGATCTCCGCGGCGGCGGGCCGCCCGCTCACGTACACGCCGGTCCCGACCCGGGCGTACGGCGAGGCCCTGACCGGGTTCGGTGTGCCGCCGGAGGAGGCCGAGCTGCTGATCGAGGTCTTCGACACCCTCATGGACGGCCGCAACGCCCATGTCACGCACGACGTCCACGAGGTGCTGGGCCGGGAGCCGCGCGACTTCGCCGACTTCGCCCGTCAGGCCGCGGCGGCGGGGGCGTGGCGGGCGTGAGGGGGGACGGATGTGCGACCCGGGCGGCTAGGGGGTGTTTCGATAGTCCCGCACAGCACCCACGGCGCCCGGCACGCACCCTCGCCGCACCGGCCAAAGGCCCAAGTACGTCCAGTACGAGGGCCTTCGTCCGGCACGCCGAGGGCACGCACCGGACACCGCGGGCACCGCACGAGACTTTCGAAACACCCCCTAGGAGTCCTCCGGCTTGTGCGGATGGTGGTGGTGGTGCGGGCTCTTCACATGAGTGCGCAGCCGGGACGTCACGTCCTCCGGCGGCAGGAAGCGGGACCAGCGTTCGGGGAACTCCGACGGCATGTCGGGGTCGTCGGGGTCCGGTTCCCGGCCGGCGGCGGCGCGGGCCACGTACTCGGCGACCTGGGCCTCGCGCAGCCTTTCGTTGGCGGCGCGGGCCGCGGCCGTCGCGGCGGCCGGCCAGACCCGGTCGATCGCGGCGTTGACGGCGGCCCCGACGAGCACGGCGAAGGCGGAGACGCCGATCCACAGCAGTACGGCGACGGCGGCGGCGAGGGAGCCGTAGATCGTCGCGCCCTCGATCGTGTTGGTCAGGTAGATGCGCAGCAGGAAGCTGCCCAGCACCCACATGCCGAGGGCGACGAGCGCGCCGGGCACGTCCTCGATCCAGGGCGAGCGCACCGGCACGGACACGTGGTACAGCGTCGTCAGGAACGCGATCGACAGCACGATCACGACCGGCCAGTACAGGACCTGCACCAGGGTCTCCGACCACGGCACGATCCGCACGACCGCGTCCGGTCCCGCCACCATCAGCGGCAGCGCCACCGAGCCGATCAGCAGCGCGGCGATGAACAGCAGGAACGCCACCAGCCGGGTCTTGACGATGCCCCGGACGCCGTCCAGGCCGTACATCACGGTGATCGTGTCTATGAAGACGTTCACCGCGCGCGACCCCGACCACAGGGCGAACAGGAAGCCGACGGAGATGACGTCGGGGCGACCGCCCTTCATGACGTCGTCCAGGATCGGCTGGGCGATCTGGCGTACGCCCTCGTCGGACAGGACGGTGCGGGAGGCCTCCAGGAGGTTGGTCTCCAGGCTGCTGATGGTGTCGGTGCCAGTCCAGACGTCCACGTGGCCTAGGAGGCCGATGAGGCTCAGGAGGAGTGGGGGGACGGACAGCAGTGTGAAGAACGCGGCTTCGGCCGCGAGGCCCAGGATGCGGTACTCGATGCAGGAGTTGACGGTGTCCTTGAGAAGCAGCCAGGCGGTCCTGCGCTTGGAGACGTTCCGGTAGAGGACCCGTGCCCGGTGGAGACGGCCGGAGGACCGCTGGGGGGATTCACTTGCTGACTGCACGACCTAAAGGTATCCGCCGTACGGGGGCGCGCTCATCGCGGCGGCGGGGCGCGCCGCGCCACCCGCCCGGCCCCTCGCCCCGCCGCTGCGTCCGGGAGGGGACCGCCGGCTCGCACCGGGGTAGGTTCACAGCCATGGCAGGCAGCACGCACACCGTGACCAACCAGCCCCCGCCCCTGGCCCAGTACGACGTCTACGGCGCCGACCGGGCGCTGACCGAGGCGGTCGAGCGGCACCTCGCCCCGGAGCTGCTGGACGAGGTCGGGTCGGAGCTGGCGGCGCTCGGCCGGTCCTGCGGCTCGGCGCAGCTCCTGGAGTGGGGGACGCTGGCCAACGAGCATCCGCCGCGGCTGCGCACCCACGACCGGCACGGCCGCCGGATCGACGAGGTCGACTTCCATCCGTCCTGGTACCGGCTGCTCGGCAAGGGCGTCGCGGCGGGGATGACCGCGGCCTGGGTGCGCCCGGGCGGGCATGTGCGGCGGGCCGCGGCGTTCTTGATGTGGACGCAGGTCGAGGCGGGCAACGGCTGCCCGCTGTCCATGACCCACGCGGCGATTCCCGCGCTGCGCACCGACCCCGCGCTGGCCGCGGAGTGGGAACCGCGGCTGACGTCCATGATCTACGACCGTGAGCTGCGGCCGGCCGGGCAGAAGGCCGGCGCCCTGTTCGGCATGGGCATGACAGAGAAGCAGGGCGGCAGCGACGTACGGGCCAACACGACGACCGCCACCCCGCTCGCCGAGGCCGGGACGTACACGCTGACCGGCCACAAGTGGTTCTGCTCGGCGCCGATGTCGGACGGCTTCCTGGTGCTCGCGCAGGCACCGGACGGCCTCACCTGTTTCCTGGTGCCACGCGTCCTGGAGGACGGCAGCCGCAACGTCTTCCTCATCCAGCGTCTCAAGGACAAGCTGGGCAACCGCTCGAACGCCTCCGCCGAGGTCGAGTTCGACGGGACGTGGGCGCGCCGGGTCGGCGAGGAGGGGCGTGGGGTGCGCACCATCATCGAGATGGTGGCGGCGACCCGCCTCGACTGCGTACTGGGGTCCGCCGGCCTCATGCGGCAGGCGGTCGCGCAGGCGATCCACCACTGCGCCCACCGCGAGGCGTTCGGCGGGAAGCTCGTCGACAAGCCGCTGATGCGCAATGTCCTGGCCGACCTGGCCGTCGAGTCGGAGGCGGCGACCACCCTCGCGCTGCGGCTCGCCGCCGCCTACGACGACGGCGGTGAACAGGAGCGGGCACTGCTGCGGATCGCGGTGCCGGCCGCGAAGTACTGGGTGACCAAGCGCTGCACACCGCTCACGGTCGAGGCGTCCGAGTGCCTGGGCGGCAACGGATACGTCGAGGAGTCCGGCATGCCCCGGCTGGTGCGCGAATCACCGCTGAACTCCATCTGGGAGGGCGCGGGCAACGTCCAGGCCCTGGACGTGCTGCGGGCCCTGCAACGGGAGCCCGCGGCGCTGAACGCCTACCTCCAGGAGGTCGGCCTCGCCCGCGGCGCCGATCACCGCCTGGACGCGGCGATCAAGGGCCTGCTGACGGAACTGGCCGACCTGGAGGGCATCGAGGCCCGGGCCCGCCGCGTCACCGAGCGGCTCGCGCTGGTGCTCCAGGGTTCCCTGCTGATCCGCTTCGCCCCGCCGGAGGTCGCCGACGCGTTCTGTGCGTCCCGCCTGGGCACCGACGCGGGCACCGTCTTCGGCACCCTTCCCCACAACCTCGCTCTGCCGGCCATCGTGGCCCGGGCGACGCCGAACTGACCGCCAGGTCGACGGGCTCAGGGGCGCGGGGAACTGCGCGACCGGCCACGACCGACCCGCACCTGCCGACGAGACACCAAACGGCACCTGCGAGACGCAACCCGCCCGACCGCCGGAGGTAGGGGGTGGTGCTGCGCCGACACGGCACCACCCCCGCTCATGGCCCGTTCGAGGCCGCGAACGCCGCTCGGGACGGCGTTGCTCAAGTCTCAATCAGGCCAGGACGGTCCACCAGGGTTGCAAGGGGTTGCAACTTGTTGGCGTCTGTGTGCGGACTGTGTCCCTCCGCGAGCGGCGGAGGGCACTATGAAATTGCAGCGCCGATTGCAGTGCCGATTGCACGGCCGCTTCGCACGACGAGTCGAACCGGGAGGACCCTTGGCGCACTCGCCGACGGACGTGACGCAGTTGGCCGCCGTGGACGCGGCGCGGGCGGCGCGAGTGCTCAGCGAGGTCCGCGCCGCCACGCTCTCCGGTGGGCGCGCGCCCGTCGCGCCGCGCCCGGTGATCGAGCAGTCCTGGGAACGCGTGCTGCGGGGCGGCGTCGATCCGGACCACGACGTCCGTTCCGGGCTGTTGTCCCGGGAGGAGGTGCAGCGACGCCGCGAGACCACCGCCCTCAGGCATGTGCTGCCGGTGCTGCGCGAGGGGTTGCTGTCGGTCGCGGACATCGCCCACCACATCATGGTCGTCGCCGACCACGAGGGCCGGGTGCTGTGGCGGGAGGGCAACTCCTCGGTGCTGCGCAGGGCGGACGGCCTGGGCTTCGAACTGGGTGCCGACTGGCGGGAAAGCGTCGTCGGCACGAACGGCGTGGGCACCCCGGCCGTGGTCCGCCGGCCCGTGCAGGTCTTCGCCTCCGAGCACTTCCAGCGCTCGCAGACCTCCTGGACCTGCACCGGCGCCCCCATCACCGACCCCAGGGACGGCCGGCTGATCGGCGTGGTGGACATCAGCGGACCGCTGGAGACCATGCATCCGGCCACGCTCGCCTGGGTCGACACAGTGGCCAAGCTGGCCGAGGCAAGGCTGCGCGAGCTGCATCTGACCTCGCTGGAGCGGCTGCGCGCGGTGGCGGCTCCGGTGCTGGCCCGGATCGCCGGGCGGGCGCTGGTGGTGGACCGGGACGGCTGGACGGCAGCGGTGACCGGGATGCCGTACACGAACCGGGTGGCGCTGCCCAAGTCCCTGTCGCCGGGGCGGCGCTGGCTGCCGCCGCTGGGGCTGTGCGCGGTGGAATCGCTGGCCGGCGGCTGGCTGCTGCGGGCCGCGGACGAGCCGGTCCCGCCCGGGGCGACCCGCATCGTGCTGGATCTGACGCAGCCGCGCCGCTGGTCGGTGACGGTGTCCGGCGGCGCGGGCTCCTGGTGCCATGAACTGAGCCCCCGGCATGCCGAGTTGCTCTACCTGCTGGCCCTGCATCGCGCCGGCCGCAGCGCGGCGGAGCTGGCCGAGGACATGTTCGGCGACGCGGGCCGTACGGTCACGGTCCGGGCCGAGATGTCCCGGGTGCGGCGCTATCTGGGGGCGTTCCTGGAGCATCGCCCGTACCGCTTCGGTGAGGACGCCGAGGTCGGGGTGCTGCTGCCGGACGACCCCCGCGATCTGCTGCCCCACTCGACGGCGCCGGCGGTGGCGCGGGGGCGGACCTCGACCGGGCCGTCCTGAGCGCGAGCGGGATTTCCGGAGCGCAAGCGGGGCGTCGGGACCGAGAGCGGGATTTCCGGAGCAAGAGTGGCATCTTCCGCATATTTGCGGGGTCTTAGTCCGCAAGCGTGCTCAACTGCCGTAGCATCCCTCTACGGGCCACCCCACCTGCTCCTTTGGTCAACGCACGGACCATTGGGGGCAGTTGGCTCGCCTCGGGAGGTTGGATGAAGCACCGCGGCAGACACCGCCGACGCAAGCAGGGGCGAGCGATGCGCGCGTTCCTGGCCGGAACCGCCCTCGCACTCACCGCCGCCGCCACGATGATCAGCGCCTCACAGGCCACGGTCGGCGACGATCCCGGGGCGCTGGAGCCCCTCACCGGGGCGGGCGAGACACGCGCGCTCGGGCTGCGGGAGCAGCTGGCCCCGCAGGCCACCCTCGACGAACTCGCCTCCCGGATGGGCGAGCCGGTCGGTGTCCGCGCGGTCCTGGAGAGCGCCGACCGCAGCCTGCGCACCGCGTCCGGCTGCACGGCCGGGGAGCGCACGGCACTCCCGGTCGCGCCGGCCGCCACCCGCGCGTACTGCTGGGACGCCGCCGACACCCGCTCCTGGCGGGCGGGCGCGGTCACGACCTCGGGCGACGCCGACGACGACGGCTGGTGGAACGACAACCGGGTGATCCTCTCCGGCTGGAGCCAGGGCAGCGGCGACCGGGGCCTCGCCCGGGTCTCCTTCGTCGACGCGAACGACCTGAACCACCTGCGCCACGCTTCCGCCCTCCTCGTCGTACCGGTGGACGGCGGGCGCGACTACCGCGCCCTGACCTCCCGTCTTTCCGGCATGGTCTGGTACCAGGACAAGCTGCTGGTCACCGCCGACGACGGGCTGTTCGTCTACGACATGAACCGCGTCCAGCGCACCACCGTCGACGCCGCCGCGGTGGGCCGGGTCGGGGACGGCTGGTCGGCCCACGGCCAGCGCTTCGTGCTGCCGGCCATCGGCTCGTACCGGCTGACCGGCGCGGACCGCGCCCCCCGCCTGGGCGCCGTCGCACTGGACCGCAGCACCGCGCCCGACAGCCTGGTCGCGAGCGAGTGGACCCCGGTGGACAGCGACCGGCACGCCCGGCTGTGGCGGTACGACTTCAGCAAGGACCCGGCGCGCCCCGGCCTGCTGGCCACCGACCCCGCCGGATCCGCCGCCGCGGTCGAGGCGTACGAGACGGAGGCGTCCGGTACGGCGGGCATCCTGTCGCATCGGGCGGCCGGGACCAAGCGCGCCGACTGGTATCTGGGCCGGGTCCCCGGCACCACGGACCGGCAGGGCAGCATGTGGCGCCAGAACACCGAGGGCGCAAAGGCCACCCGCTGCGGTTCGGAGGACGCCCCGCGCTGCTGGGGTGCCCAGGTCGGCCCCCTTTCCTACTGGGAGGCGACCGGCGAGGTCTGGTCCCAGTCGGGCCGGATGCTGTTCGCCGTGCCGCTGAGGTCGATCGACCGGGCACTGGATTAGGGCTGCCGTTCGGATCATCCGGCCCTGGCCGAGCCGCCGTGGACGCCGGTCGACAGACCGGCGGCCCGGATGGTTCTCTGGCCGCCATGAGCACCATCCCCGTGACCACCTGGTCCCTCGAGCAGACCGCCCCCACCGACGTCCTGCCGGCCGCCGCCCCGGAGGGCGACGTGCGGATCGTCCGTGCCGAGGTCCCTTCGCCCGAGTTCAGCCGGTTTCTGTACGCCTCGGTCGGCGGGGACATCCGGTGGACCGACCGGCTCGGCTGGACGTACGCCCAGTGGCAGAAGCACCTGCAGCGGCCCGGCGTGGAGACGTGGGTGGCGTACGAGCAGGGCACTCCGGCGGGGTACGTGGAGCTGGAAGCCCAGGACGACGGGGTCGTGGAGATCGTCTACTTCGGCTTGATCCCGGCCTTCCGCGGGCGACGCATCGGCGGTCGTCTGCTGGCGTACGGCGCCGCCCGTGCCTGGGACCTGGCGGACCGCTGGCCGGGGCTGGCACAGACGAAGCGGGTCTGGCTGCACACCTGCAGCAAGGACGGGGAGCACGCCATGGACAACTACCTGCGCCGGGGCTTCAGGCTCTTCGACACCAAGGTGGAGGAGGAGGCCGAGGTGCCCACCCCGGGCCCCTGGCCGTGCGCCTACCTCGCCTGAGCTGGGCGGACAAGACTCGATACCGCCATGTGACAGACACCACTCACGTCTCGCCTGTCGGGACACTGATGTCCGCATGATGGACGAAGCTGGACTGTGTCCAGATCGCCGTGACACGCTTCCGTCATGCCTGGAACTGGAATTGCCTTGGTGAGTCGGCGGCACGTCGACCTCGGCCGCATGTCCAGCGCCATCTGTCCGGCGCGCTGAGCCAGCCCAGCAGCGCCCGACCTCCCCTTTCCTCGCCTCATTCCCGCGCAATGTCGCGCACGTATGCCCATGCGCCCGTACGCGCAGGTCAGAGCCGCATTCCCGCCTGTCCCGAAGGACGAATAACCATGGCCGCCACCCCGCAGAAGCCTGCCGCCGCGACTCCCCGCCGCAAGGTGAGCCGTCACCGCGGTGAGGGTCAGTGGGCCGTGGGGCACCACACCCCGCTGAACGGCAACGAGCAGTTCAAGAAGGACGACGACGGTCTCAATGTGCGGACACGCATTGAGACGATCTACTCCAAGCGCGGCTTCGACTCCATCGACCCGAACGATCTGCGTGGCCGTATGCGCTGGTGGGGGCTGTACACCCAGCGCAAGCCCGGGATCGACGGCGGCAAGACCGCGATCCTGGAGCCGGAGGAGCTGGACGACTCCTACTTCATGCTGCGCGTCCGCATCGACGGCGGGGCGCTGACCACCCGGCAGCTGCGGGTCATCGGGGAGATCTCCCAGGAGTTCGCGCGCGGCACCGCGGACATCACCGACCGGCAGAACGTCCAGTACCACTGGATCCGGATCGAGGACATGCCCGCGATCTGGGAACGGCTGGAGGGCGTCGGCCTGTCCACGGTCACGGCCTGCGGCGACACCCCGCGTGTGATGATCGGCTCCCCCGTCGCGGGCATCGCCGAGGACGAGATCATCGACGCCACCCCCGCGCTGGAGGAGATGAAGCGCCGGGTCCTGAACAACAAGGCGTATTCCAACCTCCCCCGGAAGTTCAAGACGGCCATCTCGGGGTCGCCGCTGCTCGACGTGGTGCACGAGATCAACGACGTCGCGTTCGTCGGCGTACGCCACCCTGAGCACGGCCCGGGCTTCGACGTGTGGGTCGGCGGCGGCCTGTCCACCAACCCCAAGCTGGGTGTGCGGCTCGGCACCTGGGTGTCGATCGACGACGTCCCGGACGTCTACGAGGGCGTCATCTCGATCTTCCGTGACTACGGCTACCGTCGGCTGCGCAACCGCGCCCGCCTGAAGTTCCTCGTCGCCGACTGGGGCGCCGAGAAGTTCCGGCAGGTTCTGGAGGACGAGTACCTGGGCGGGCGCAAGCTGATCGACGGGCCCGCCCCCGAGCAGCCCGTGCAGCAGTGGCGGGACCACATCGGTGTGCACCGGCAGAAGGACGGCCGTTTCTACGTCGGCTTCGCGCCGCGCGTGGGACGCGTCGACGGCGCCACCCTCACGAAGATCGCCGACCTGGCCGAGGCCCATGGTTCGGGCCGGGTGCGCACCACCGTCGAGCAGAAGATGATCGTCCTGGACGTCGAGGAGGGTCAGGTGGACTCGCTGGTCGAGGGCCTGGAGGCGCTCGACCTCACCGCCCGGCCGTCCTCGTTCCGGCGGGGCACCATGGCGTGCACCGGCATCGAGTTCTGCAAGCTCGCCATCGTCGAGACCAAGCAGCGCGGTGCCACGCTGATCGACGAGCTGGAGCGCCGGCTGCCGGACTTCGACCAGCCCCTCACCATCAACCTCAACGGCTGCCCGAACGCCTGCGCCCGTATCCAGGTGGCGGACATCGGTCTCAAGGGCCAGCTGGTCGTCAACGACCAGGGCCAGCAGGTCGAGGGCTACCAGGTGCACCTGGGCGGCGCGCTCGGCCTGGAGGCCGGGTTCGGCCGCAAGGTGCGTGGCCTGAAGGTCACCTCCGACGAGCTGCCCGACTACATCGAGCGCGTCCTCAAGCGGTTCCAGGCGGAGCGCGAGGACGGCGAGCGGTTCGCGACCTGGGCCGCGCGCGCCTCCGAGGAGGCCCTGTCGTGAGCGAGCGGGCCGCCCCCTTCTACTGCCCCTACTGCGGCGACGAGGACCTGCGTCCGAGCGAGCAGGGTCACGGAACGTGGGAATGCGCGGCCTGCAACCGCGCATTCCAGTTGAAGTTCCTCGGGCTGCTGGCCCGGGGCCTTCAGCCCGACGACGCAGGGGGAGACGAGATATGACGACGACTCAGGAAGAGCGCACGACCGAGGAGCTCAAGGCACTCGCCGAGCAGGCGGGCCGTGACCTGGAGGACGCCAGCGCGCTGGAGATCCTCCAGTGGGCCGTCGACACGTTCGGCAGGCGCTTCTGCGTGACCTCGTCGATGGAGGACGCGGTGGTCGCCCACCTCGCCTCCCGCGCCAGGCCCGGTGTGGACGTCGTGTTCCTCGACACCGGCTACCACTTCGAGGAGACCATCGGCACCCGCGACGCGGTCGAGGCCGTGATGGACGTCAATGTCATCACCCTCACCCCGCGCCAGTCGGTCGCCGAGCAGGACGCCGAGTACGGCCCGAAGCTGCACGACCGCGACCCCGACCTGTGCTGCAAGCTGCGCAAGGTGGAGCCGCTGGAGCGGGGCCTGAAGGATTACGCGGCCTGGGCGACCGGTCTGCGCCGCGACGAGTCCCCGACCCGGGCGAACACCCCGGTGGTCGGCTGGGACGACAAGCGGCGCAAGGTCAAGGTCTCCCCGATCGCGCGCTGGACCCAGGACGACGTGGACGCCTACGTCGCCGAGCACGGCGTCCTCACCAACCCGCTGCTGATGGACGGTTACGCCTCCGTCGGCTGCGCCCCCTGCACCCGCCGGGTCCTGGCGGGCGAGGACGCGCGCGCCGGCCGCTGGGCGGGCCGCGCCAAGACCGAGTGCGGGCTGCACGGATGACGACGACCATCACGACCACTGCGACTCAGGAGAACCAGGTGACGAGCGGAGCCACCGTCTGGCTCACGGGTCTGCCGAGCGCCGGCAAGACCACCATCGCCCATGAACTGGCCGGCCGGCTGCGCGCGGACGGCCACCGCGTCGAGGTGCTCGACGGCGACGAGATCCGCGAGTTCATCTCGGCGGGCCTCGGCTTCAGCCGCGCGGACCGGCACGCCAACGTGCAGCGCATCGGCTTCCTCGCCGATCTGCTCGCCCGCAACGGCGTCAAGACGCTCGTCCCGGTCATCGCGCCGTACGCCGACAGCCGGGACGCCGTGCGCAAGCGCCACGAGGTCAGCGGCACGGCGTACCTGGAAGTGCATGTGGCCACGCCGGTCGAGGTGTGCTCGGTGCGCGATGTGAAGGGTCTGTACGCCAAGCAGGCCGCGGGCGAGCTGACCGGACTGACCGGGGTCGACGACCCGTACGAGGCGCCCGAGTCGCCCGATCTGCGGATCGAGTCCCAGAACCAGACCGTGCAGGAGTCCGCGGCGTCGGTGTACGCCCTGCTCAGCGAAAGGGGTTTGGCATGACGACGACGGTCGCCACGGTGGAGGAGGGCACGGACTCCCCGTACGCCCTCTCGCACCTGGACGCGTTGGAGTCCGAGGCGGTGCACATCTTCCGTGAGGTCGCGGGCGAGTTCGAGCGGCCGGTGATCCTGTTCTCCGGCGGCAAGGACTCCATCGTCATGCTGCACCTGGCGCTGAAGGCGTTCGCCCCCGCGGCGGTCCCCTTCTCGCTGCTGCACGTGGACACCGGCCACAACTTCCCCGAGGTCATCGAATACCGGGACCGCACGGTCGCCCGGCACGGCCTGCGGCTGCACGTGGCCTCGGTGCAGGACTACATCGACCGCGGGGTGCTCAAGGAGCGCCCGGACGGCACCCGTAACCCGCTCCAGACCGTGCCGCTCACCGAGAAGATCCAGAGCGAGAAGTTCGACGCGGTCTTCGGCGGCGGGCGGCGCGACGAGGAGAAGGCCCGGGCCAAGGAGCGGGTGTTCTCGCTGCGGGACGAGTTCTCGCAGTGGGACCCGCGCCGGCAGCGGCCCGAGCTGTGGAACCTCTACAACGGCCGGCACGCGCCCGGCGAGCACGTCCGGGTGTTCCCGCTGTCCAACTGGACCGAGCTGGACGTCTGGCAGTACATCGCCCGCGAGGACATCGAGCTGCCGCAGATCTACTTCGCGCACGAGCGCGAGGTCTTCAAGCGCAGCGGCATGTGGCTGACCGCCGGTGAGTGGGGCGGACCGAAGGACGAGGAGAAGGTCGAGAAGCGGCTGGTGCGTTACCGGACCGTGGGCGACATGTCCTGCACCGGTGCCGTCGACTCCGACGCGGTGACCCTGGAGCAGGTCATCACCGAGATCGCCGCCTCCCGGCTCACCGAGCGCGGCGCGACCCGCGCCGACGACAAGCTCTCCGAGGCCGCGATGGAAGACCGTAAGCGCGAGGGGTACTTCTAAGCATGAGCACGATCACGACCGAGGAACTCTCGGCCACGACCCTGCTGCGGTTCGCCACCGCGGGCTCCGTCGACGACGGCAAGTCCACCCTGGTGGGACGGCTGCTGCACGACTCCAAGTCCGTGCTCACCGACCAGCTGGAGGCGGTGGAGCGCGCCTCGGCCAGCCGCGGCCAGGACGCCCCCGACCTGGCGCTGCTCACCGACGGCCTGCGTGCCGAGCGCGAGCAGGGCATCACGATCGATGTGGCGTACCGTTACTTCGCCACGGCCCGGCGCCGGTTCATCCTCGCCGACACCCCCGGCCATGTGCAGTACACCCGCAACATGGTCACGGGCGCGTCGACGGCCGAGCTGACGGTGATCCTGGTCGACGCCCGCAACGGCGTCGTCGAGCAGACCCGCCGGCACGCCGCGATCGCGGCCCTGCTGCGGGTGCCGCACGTCGTCCTCGCCGTGAACAAGATGGACCTGGTCGACTACCAGGAGTCCGTCTTCGCCGCGATCGCCGAGGAGTTCACGGCGTACGCGCTGGAGCTGGGCGTCCCGGAGATCACCGCGATCCCGATCTCGGCGCTGGCCGGCGACAACGTGGTGGACCCGTCGGCGAACATGGACTGGTACGGCGGGCCGACCTTCCTGGAGCACCTGGAGACGGTCCCGGTCAGCCACGACCTGAGCCACTGCCACGCCCGGCTGCCCGTGCAGTACGTGATCCGCCCGCAGACCGCCGAGCACCCCGACTACCGGGGCTACGCCGGTCAGATCGCCGCCGGTTCGTTCCGCGTCGGCGAGTCGGTCACCGTGCTCCCGTCCGGCCGTACCTCGAAGATCTCCGGCATCGACCTGCTCGGTGAAGCGGTCGACGTCGCCTGGACCACGCAGTCGGTGACCGTCCTGCTGGAGGACGACATCGACATCTCGCGCGGCGATCTGATCGTGCCGAGCAAGGACGCGCCCGCGACCACGCAGGACATCGAGGCCACGGTCTGCCATGTCGCCGACCAGCCGCTGCGGGTCGACCACCGGGTGCTGCTCAAGCACGGCACCCGCACTGTCAAGGCGATCGTCAAGGACATCCCGTCCCGGCTGACGCTCGACGACCTGTCCCTGCACCCGCATCCGGGGCAGCTCGTCGCCAACGACATCGGCCGGGTGAAGGTCCGCACCGCCGAACCGCTGCCCGTCGACTCCTACGCCGACTCCCGCCGCACCGGCTCGTTCATCCTGATCGACCCGAACGACGGCACCACGCTCACCGCGGGCATGGTCGGCGAGTCGTTCGCCTCTCCGGAGCCGGTCAAGGACGAGGCCGAGGACGACGGGTGGGACTTCTGAGAACGATGTGCGCGCCGGCCCGCGCGCACCTGATGCCCGCCGCCCCGGACGAATCCGACGACTCCCCGGCCACGACCTGACACGGGCGTGCGAGCCGGGCCACCGAGAGGAACCTCTCCCGTGCCTGCCACCCCCGCCCTGCGACGGACGCTCGCCGTCCTGGCCGCGCTCCCGCTGCTCGCCCTCGCGGCCTGCGGCTACGGCTCGCAGGCCAAGGAGAACACGGAGCAGGCCATCGCCGGGGCACCCAAGGTGGACGGGCTGGACTCGGTGAAGATCGGCTACTTCGGGAACCTCACCCACGCCACCGCCCTGGTCGGCCGGCAGCAGGGGCTGTTCCAGAAGGAGCTGGGCGGCACGCGGGCGGAGTACGCCACGTTCAACGCGGGCCCGTCGGAGATCGAGGCGCTGAACTCCGGCTCCATCGACATCGGCTGGATCGGCCCGTCCCCGGCGATCAACGGCTACCTCAAGTCCGGCGGCAAGAACCTGCGGATCGTCTCCGGTTCGGCGTCGGGCGGCGTGAAGCTCGTGGTGAACCCGGAGAAGGTCAAGTCCCTCAAGGACGTCAAGGGCAAGAAGATCGCCACCCCGCAGCTCGGCAACACCCAGGACGTGGCGTTCCTCAACTGGATCGCCGAGCGGGGCTGGAAGGTCGACGCGGAGAGCGGCCAGGGTGACGTCTCGGTCGTCCGCACCGACAACAAGATCGCCCCGGACGCCTACAGGTCCGGTTCGATCGACGGCGCCTGGGTGCCGGAGCCGACCGCCTCGAAGCTGGTCGCCGAGGGCGGCAAGGTGCTCCTCGACGAGGCCGACCTGTGGCCGGACAAGAAGTTCGTGATCACGAACGTCGTCGTGTCGCAGAGCTTCCTGAAGGAGCACCCGAAGGCCGTGGAGGCCGTCCTGCGTGCCTCGGTGAAGGCCAACAAGTGGATCGGCGACAACCCGGAGCGGGCGAAGGCCGCGGCCAACGCCCAGCTGGAGGCCGACACCGGCAAGCCGCTGCCCGCCGACGTCCTCGACCCGGCATGGCGGTCGATCCAGGTCACCGACGACCCGCTGGCGTCGACGCTCGTCACCGAGGCCGAGCACGCCGTCGAGGCGGGCCTGCTCCAGCAGCCCGATCTGACCGGCATCTACGACCTGAATCCGCTGAACAAGGTCCTCAAGGGCGAGGGCAAGGACGAGTTCGACGACGCCGGTCTCGGCGTGACGTCGTGAGCGACGCAACGATCCCGATGAGTTCCCAGGAGGTGACGACCATGGCAACCGCCCTCGCCAAGGCCGCCGACGACACGGCCGCGCCCGTGGCGCACGCCGCGCGCATCGAGCATGTCTCGAAGTCCTTCGCCGGCCCCGCCGGTCAGCAGCTCGTCCTCGACGACATCACGCTCGATGTCGCGCCCGGCGAGTTCGTCACGCTCCTCGGGGCGTCCGGCTGCGGCAAGTCGACGCTGCTGAACCTGGTGGCCGGACTCGACCGGCCCAGCGCGGGCGACATCACGACCGACGGCCGCCCGGCGCTGATGTTCCAGGAGCACGCGCTCTTCCCCTGGCTGACCGCGGGCAAGAACATCGAACTCGCCCTCAAGCTGCGGGGCGTGCCCAAGGCCGAGCGGCGCGAGCGCGCCGAGGAGCTGCTCGAACTGGTCCGGCTGAAGGGCGCGTACGGCAAGCGGGTGCACGAGCTGTCCGGCGGTATGCGTCAGCGCGTCGCCATGGCCCGCGCGCTCGCCCAGGACAGCAAGCTGCTGCTGATGGACGAGCCGTTCGCGGCTCTGGACGCGATCACGCGGGACGTGCTGCACGACGAGCTGACCCGGATCTGGCGCGAGACACGGCTGTCGGTGCTGTTCGTGACGCACAACGTGCGCGAGGCGGTGCGGCTGGCCGAGCGGGTCGTGCTGCTGTCCTCCCGCCCGGGACGCGTCGCGCGGGAGTGGACGGTCGACATCCCGCAGCCGCGTCGCATCGAGGACACCGCGGTGGCGGAGCTGTCCCGGGAGATCACCGAAGAACTGCGTGGGGAGATCCGCCGACATGGCCAGCACTGACACGAGCGTCGCCGCGAAGGACGGCAACGATCTCGCCGGGCTCGAAGCGGGGCTGGACGCCCTGGAGACGGTCCAGACGAGTCGTACGCCGTTCCGCAGGACCCTGACGCAGAAGATCCTGCCGCCGATCGTCGCCGTGGTCCTCGTGCTCGCGGTCTGGCAGTTCCTGGTGTCGTCCGGGATCGCCGACGATCCGACGAAGCTGCCCACGCCGTCCGACGTGTGGGGCGAGCTGCGCGAGTCCTGGCTCGAGGGCACGCTCCACTCGTACGTCTGGACGTCCGTCTCGCGCGGTCTGCTGGGCTTCCTGCTGGCGCTGGCGATCGGCACGCCGCTGGGCCTGCTGGTGTCGCGGGTGCGGTTCGTGCGCGCGGCGTTCGGGCCGATCCTCTCCGGCCTCCAGTCGCTGCCGTCGGTCGCCTGGGTGCCGCCGGCGGTGATCTGGCTGGGCCTGAACGACCGGATGATGTTCGCGGTGATCCTGCTCGGCGCGGTGCCCTCGATCGCCAACGGGCTGGTGTCCGGCGTCGACCAGGTGCCGCCGCTGTTCCTGCGGGCGGGCCGCACGCTGGGCGCGACGGGTCTGAAGGGCACCTGGCACATCGTGATGCCGGCGGCGCTGCCCGGCTATCTGGCGGGTCTGAAGCAGGGGTGGGCCTTCTCCTGGCGGTCGCTGATGGCCGCGGAGATCATCGCCTCCTCCCCCGACCTCGGCGTGGGCCTCGGACAGTTGCTGGAGAACGGCCGCAACACGAGCTCCATGTCCATGGTCTTCTTCGCCATCCTGCTCATCCTGATCGTCGGTATCGCCATCGACCTGCTGATCTTCAGCCCGCTGGAGCGGTGGGTGCTGCGCAGCCGCGGTCTGCTGGCAAGGAGCTGAGTCCCCGTGTTCACCAAGCCGGTTCTTCTCGTCATCGGCCACGGCAGCCGCGATCCGCGGCATGCCGCGACGGTGCACGCCCTGGTGCGCCGGGTGCGCTCGCTGCGCCCGGACCTGCGGGTGGAGACCGGCTTCCTGGACTTCAACATCCCTTCGGTGCAGGGCGTGCTGGAGTCGCTGGCGGCACAGGGCGTACGTGACGTCGTGGCGCTCCCTCTCCTGCTGACGCGCGCGTTCCATGCGAAGGCGGACATCCCGGCGGTGCTGCGGGCGGCGCCGCCGCGGCTGCGCATCCGCCAGGCGGAGGTGCTGGGCCCGTCGCCGCTGCTCCTGGCCGCTCTGGAACGGCGGTTGTACGAGGCGGGGCTGACGCCCGCCGACAAGTCCTCGACCGGGGTCGTGCTGGCCGCGGCGGGGTCCACCGACCCGGAGGCGATCGCGGTGATCGCAGAAATCGCGCGGGAGTGGCGGCACACCGGTTGGTGCGCCGTGCGGCCCGCGTTCGCCTCCGCATCTCTGCCCCGCACCGAGGACGCGGTGCGGGAGCTGCGGGCACTGGGCTGCGAGCGGGTGGCCGTGGCCCCGTACGTGCTCGCGCCCGGCTTCCTGCCGGACCGGATCGCCCGGGGCGCGGCCGGCGCGGACGTACTCGCGGACGTCCTGGGGGCCGCGCCCGAGGTGGCGCGGGTCCTGCTGGAGCGGTACGACACGGCGGGGCTGCCGATGGCGGCGGCGGTCGGGGCCTGAAGTCCCGGGCGGGAGGCCGCCTGACGAGGAACCGCCTGACAGGAAGATGCCGGACGGGAAGATGCCGGACGGGAAAATGCCTGGTCGGGTTCCGGAAAAAAGTCTCCCCGCGGCGCCGGGATCTGCTGGGATGGTCCCTCGAAGAGCTATCGGGGGAGAGCGGCGTACGTGGCGGGACGGGAGTTCGGGCATCATCTCGGGTTGCCGCGGGCGTTGTCCGGGCTGCCCCTGAGCCCCCTCGTGCCCGGTTACGCCGAGCTCGCCGCCGCGCAGCACGCCGCGGGCTTACTGCACCTGGGCGCGGCCCTGCTGCCCTCGGGCGGCGGCGGGTTACGCGTCCTCGACGGCCTGTACATATCGTCCGGTCCGCGTGGCCGGACCCGCGTCGACGGCCCGCTGCTGGCCGGTCTCGCCCACTCAGCCACCCCCGCGGCGCCCGTCGCGCAGCTGCTGGCCGAACTGCACCACCGTGATCCGCAGGCCCCGCGCAGGGTCGTGCTGTACCAGCTGATAGGGCTGCTCCAGGAGCAGGGCGAGCGCGAACGGGCCCGCGTGGCCGCCGAGTCGGGTGTCCACCCCGACGAGGTGCCCGGCCTGGTGGCCGCCGCGCGGCTGCGGCCCGCCCTCACCCCGCGGCAGCGCGACGCCGCCGAATCCCTGGCCGACGCCTGGGCCCGGCACCGGCTGCACCGGGTCCGCGC
Organism: Streptomyces sp. M41; assembly: GCF_043673425.1. Lineage (NCBI taxonomy): Bacteria > Bacillati > Actinomycetota > Actinomycetes > Kitasatosporales > Streptomycetaceae > Streptomyces > Streptomyces sp. M41. The sequence goes on from NZ_JBIMKE010000002.1 coordinate 47,769, forward strand.
CCTGCTGGAACGGCTGCCGCAGAACCGCACCGACCCGGCCCTCGAGGCGTTGCGGGGCGCTCTGACCACCCGGCTGGGCGTCGTGGAGGCGGCCCGGCGGGCGGCCCGGGAGGCCGAGGGCCGAGGGGACGGCGAGCGGGCGGCCGAGGAGTGGCTGCGCGCGCTGCGCGAGGCGGCCGACGACCGGCGCGCCTTGCACGCCCTGGTCCGGCACCATCGGCCCCGGCCTGGAGAGTCCGCCGCACTGCACGCCGAACTCGGGCCGGATCACGTCGCGTTGGCCTGGGACGGTACGGACGGCGGTCGTGGCGACGACGAGTGGCTGCTGCTGTGCCTCCAGGGGGACGAGCCCCGGCGCGGGCACGGCGACAAGAAGGGCGCCCTCAAGGTGCGGCAGGTTCCGACCCTGGCCACCGGGACGGCGCGGGACACGGCCGTCGCGCTCGGCACCGAGGTCCGGTACGCCGCCCTGCCGCTGCGTGCCGGACGGGTCGACGGGCCGCCGCTCGTCTCCCGGCGGCTGCTCGTCGCCCCCGAGGTGGAGGGGCTGACGCTCACCGACGGACCCGGGCGGATCGAGGGGACCTGGCGGACGCCGCCCGGTGTTGCCGAGGTGAGCGTCGAGTGGACGGGGCCGGACGGGATCACCGGTGAACTGCCGTCCCGCGAGGGCGGGTTCGTGGCCGGTGGTCTCGCGGCCGGGGAGCATGCCGTTCGCGTCGTCTGCCGGTACCGGGCCCCCGGCGGCGCCCTCGTCCCCTCCCCCGGCGTCCGCGCCGTGCGCACCGTCCACCCGTGGCCCGATGCCGTCCGCACCCTCGGCGCCCGCCCCGACGGCACCGCGGTGCGGTTCGAGTGGACCGGCGCGCGGGACAGCGAGGTCCGCCTGGTCCGATGGCCCGGGGAGCCGCCGCCGGCCGGCAGTGAGCTGCGCACCGACGAGCTGCCGTACCGGCTCGACGGGTCCGGCCCGGCCGGGGTGCTGGATCCGCCGCCGGACGGGCTCACGCGGGTCGCCGCCGTCGCCGTGCTCGGTGAGCGCGCGCTGGCCGGGCCCGCCGTCGATGTCGAGGTGCTGCGTCCCGTGACCGGGCTCGCGGCGCGGCGGCTGGCGGACGGGCATGCCGCGGTCACCCTCGACTGGCCGGACGGCGTCGGGCATCTGCTGGTGTCCTGGGAGCCGTTGGACGACACCGCGGTCGCGAGCGCGGACTCGGCCGCCGGCCCCGGCGGCGGGCGGCGTACCGTCACCGCCCACGCCTACCGTCGCGGGGGGCTACGGCTGCCCGTCGGACCGGGTGGCGTGCTGATCCGTGCCTCGACCGCTGCGCAGGCGCCCGGCGCCGTCGTCGTACCGGCCCCGTCCGCCGAGGTGGTGCTCCCGCCGGACACCACCATCGGGTACCGGCTGGTGCGGGGGCCACGCCGGTTCCTCGGGCGCGGCCGTACCCTGCTGCGCGTCACCCTGTCCGCCCCGCGAGGGCACACGGACGTCCCCGAGTTCGTGTGCGTCGCCCGCAGCGGCACCCTGCGCCCGCGCAGCGCGTCCGACGGCACCACCGTGCTGCGCATCCCCGGCACCGACCTGACCCGGCACGGCACGGTCGAGCAGGAGTTGCCGGCCGTGCCCTGTACGGCCCCGTACACCCTGCGCGGCTTTCTGCTGGGTGACCACGCGAGCGCCGTCCGCCTCGAAGAACCGTCCCCCGCGACCCTGGTGGTGCGCTGAGCCATGACGACCGTGATCTGCCCCTACTGCTTCGACCGCGCCCGCGCGGGCAGGCTGCCCTACCGCTGTCTGATGACCCCGAGCGGGGTCCGCGGCGGCACGCCCTGCGGTCCGCAACGCGACGACATATGGGCGGGCTTCATGGGGCCGAGCGCGCCCCCGGCGGCCCGGATGCGCGGCCCGGTGTTCAGCCCCTCGCGGCGCGTCGCCGCACTGCCGGGCGGGCTGCGCGGCGGCAGCAGCGTGCCCTGTCCCGACTGCGGGGTGTCCACGCCGGTCCGGGTGTGCCGGGCCTGCCACAACGACCTGCCGAGCGACTACTGCGAGCAGGACAGCCGCATCATCGCCCTGGTCGGCGCGAAGGCCTCCGGCAAGAGCACCTATGTGTCGGTGCTGGTCAACGAGTTGAACCAGCGTGTGGGTCAGGCCTACCACGCCTCGCTGGCCGCGATGGGGCAGACCACCCAGCAGCGGGACCGGGAGATGGCGGAGGACCTCTACGAGCGGCTGCGGCTGCCGGACGCCACCCGGCCGGCCGCCCTCGGCTTCAACGACCCGCTGCTGTATCGGCTCAGCGTGCCCAGGCGCGGCCGGCCGGGTTCCGGCACCCGGCACACCACGCTGGTCTTCTTCGACGCGGCCGGCGAGGACCTCGCGGGCGCCGAGGCGATGGACCGCTACACCCGCTATCTCAGCGCCGCCGACGGCATCGTCCTGCTCGTCGACCCGCTCCAGCTCGGCTCCGTACGCGACCGGCTGCCCGTGCACGACGGGCCCGCCCTGCCCGTCGTCGAGACGCCTCCGCAGCAGATCGCCGCCGACCTCGCGGCCCAGCTGCGCGCCCACGGCAAGGGCGGCTCCCGCGGCCGGGTGTCCACGCCGCTCGCGGTGGCCGTCACCAAGACCGACATGCTGGGCCCGCTCCTCGACCCGCACTCGCCGCTGCTGCGCAACGCGCCGCACTCCGAGGGCCGCTTCGACGAGGACGAGCGGCTCGGCGTGCACGAGGAGATCCGGTCCCTGATGGCCGACTGGGACTCGGGCGCGCTGGTACGCCAACTGGAGCTGGACTTCGCCGAGTTGTCGCTGTTCGGACTGTCGGCACTCGGTGCTCCGCCCCCCGCGGAGGCGCCCGCGGACGTACCGAAGTCGGGGCCGCAGCCGGTGCGGGTGGAGGACCCGCTGCTGTGGCTGCTGGCCCGCCGGGGGCTGCTGCCGGTGCGGTCCACCGGGAAGGCACGCGTAGGGAAGGGACGAGTCACATGAACCTCGCCCAGCTGCACTACACCTCGGCGCCACCCGGGCCCGACGGCTCGGGCTTCCGGTTCACGGCGGTCAGTGCGGGTGTCCCGCAGGGACTGCTGCGGGAGGCCGAGCAGCTCATCGGCTATGAACCACCGCGCGACTTCCCGGCCCGCCCCGACGCCGAGCAGCTCAAGGGCTTCCCGAAAGCCTTCAGTTTCAGCGAACTCGTCGACGGTGGGCGGCTGCTGAGCCGCTCGGTGTACACCGGGGCTGACTACAGCGGCCGTTGGGGCAACTTCCATGCGCACGCGGTGCATCTGCCGCCGGGCGCCCGGCTGCCGGACGGTGCCCTGCCGATCACCGCCTGGGAGTCGCCGCGCTGGGCCGACACCACGCCCGCGGGCGGCCGACCCGAGCCGATCGACCGCTTCGAGCCGTCGGGGCTGCTCCGCAAGAACGGCCTGATCGCGTTCGCCGCGTCCCGCTCGGAGCGGCTGGCGGCGTTCTTCGCCGACGTTCGGACGCTGACGGCGGACCCCGACTCGGCCGCCCAGATCGTCCTCGTCGAGCACGACAGCGCCGACGTCGCCCAGTGGATCGCGCTCGCCTGCGCGGTGCTGCCGCGCGAACAGGCGCACCGGCTGACGTTCACGACCTACACCCGCCGCCCGCAGCAGGCCCGCCAGCACATCATCGGCGTACTGCCGTCCTCGGAGCCGGTCGCCCACGACCACCGCTACCGGGTCCACGACTGCACGAGCGGTCCGGCCCCGCAGCCGGTGACGGACGCCTGGGCGCAGATCTGCGCGCGGATCTGGCGCGCCGGACGCCCGGAGCTGTTCCGCGACACGTCCGCCGAGGCGGGGCCACTGGCGATGGCCGCGCTGGTGGCGGGCGTCGAGCTGGGGACGGTGGGGCGAACGGCGGCGGCGCGGTGGGCGGTCGATCATGCGGACACCCTCGCCGACGGCACACTGACGGCACTGGTGGGCGCGCTGTGCGAGGACCCCTGCGACGCCGCCGGGGACGAAGGGGACGCCCTCGCCGCGCTGTTGGCCCGGCTGGAAGGGCAACTGCCGACCGTCGTGACCGCGCCGCTCGCCGCACGGGTCCTGGCCGCGGCCATACGGGGCGGTGGGCCCGTCCCCGCACTGCGAGCGGGGTCGCTGACGGCTCAGGCCCAGGCCGAGCTGGCCCGGGACCTGGCACCCGCCCTGCGGGCCGGCATCGCCGACGCCCTGGAACCGGCCGCAGGACGGCCCCTGGCCCTGCTGCGGATCGCGGACCTGCTGGACATCGACTGCCAGGACCTGCTGCCGGAACTCGCGGGCCGGCTGGCTCGGGGGCTGGTCGCGGAGGACGCGGGGGCGGATGCGGGGACTGACACGGGGACCGCTTCGGTGGGTGCCGGGGCGGTGGACGGGGGACGTTCGGCCGCGGTCCGTGGGGCCGTTGCCGGGGTGGCCGGTGCAGACGGTACGGACGGTGGAGCGGCGGGCAGGGCCTCGGCGCGTGGCCCGGGCGGGGAGGGGCCGCGGTACGGAGCGCACGGTACGGTCGGCCGCTCCCCCGCCGACGGCGCGGCTCGTTCGCCCGGCGACGGCCTGGGGCGGCGCCCGGCCGCCGGTTCGGGTGACGCCTCGGACGACGATCCCGGGCGGGCCTCGGTCGGTGACCCGGCGGGCTCCTCCACCGGTGCCTGGTGGAGTCACGCACCGGACGGCGGCCACGGCAGCACAGCAGCCGGTGCTCCAGGTGCCCGGTCCGCGGGCCGTGAGGTGCGTGCGGCGGCGAGGGACACGGTGCGCCGGCCGTCGGACGCCTGGTGGAGTCAGGGGCCGGCCGGCGGCTCCGCGAGTGCGGCGGGCGACAGCGACGGCCGTACCCGGACCGATGGCCTCGGCCCGGCTCCCTCCCACGGCGCCCCCGACGCCCACCCCCCGGGTGCCGTCCCCGCGCCCGCCTGTCCCCCCGCGCTGCTCGACGCCGTGCACGAACACCCGGCCCTGCGCCTCACGCTGTTCGGTGCCCTGAACGCACTGGCCGCGGCCGACCCGCCCCGGGTGGCCCGGCGGCTGGCCGGGGCGGCGCTGCCCGTGGAGTTGCACACCGGGTTCCCGCATCTGCGGATGTGCGCGAGCGGGTCCGGCGGGACGGGCGGGGACCGACTCGCCCGGTTCCACGGCGTCCTGCGCACCGCGGGCGTCTCACCGCACGCCGACACGGCCGTGCTGCGTACCGCGCTGGAGCTGGTGTGGTCCGGCGAGCTGCCGACCGGCCAGGAGGCGAGCCTGCTGCTGAACCAGCTGGGGTCGGACATCCACCGCGCGGCCGGCACCCGGGGCCTGCTGATCGACGCCGCGCTCGCCGCGCCCCCGGACGACCGTGACGTACCGGACCTCGCCGCCGACCTGCTCCGCTGCTTCCCCACCGAGCTCCGGCCGGGACAGCGCGCCGCCCTCCTGCTGCTGGAGTTCGCCGGTCTGCTGGGGACGGAGGGCGAGGGCGAGGACTGGGTCGGCAGGGTGCTGGCGCTGCGGGACGGCGCGGCCGAGCCCGTCCCGGAGCCCGTCGTCGAGCGGGCGTTCGGCGCGCTGGCCCGGCGGCTGGTCGAAGGGCCCACGCCGGAGAGCGAGTTGTACGCGCTGGCCCGGTCGGCCGAGCCGAGGCTGCTCGCGGCGTACGAGCGGGCGGGCCGCTCGGACCGGGTGGGTGACCGGCTGCGGACCGTGCCGGCGTACGTCGCCTTCTGCTTCGGGGCCTGGAGTTCCTACGCCGGGACCCGGCCGGCCTGGGACGAGACTCGCACGGCGCTGCTGACGAAGGTGTTGCGGCCCGTCGTGCGGGCGCTGCCCGCCGAGGACGTCACGGCGGTCGAGGCAGCCCTCGACCGCGCGGGCAGCGGCCGGCTGGACGCGTTCCGCACCTGGAACCGGCCCGGAGCCCTGGGCCGCCTCGCCGGCCGGCTGTCCGGCCGTGGCCGGCGCGCGGACCAGCCGCCGTCCTGGCCCGGTGACGTCCAGCCGCCCACCCAAGGCGGTCGCCGATGACCGCGCCCGCGTTCCCCTCCTCGACTCCGGGAGACCTTCGATGAGCCCCGCCCTCGCCCCGGTCTGGTTACTCCTGGGCTGGACCCTGCTCATGGCCGTCGGCCTGTGCTTCTTCCGTCTGCTGTGGCTGTTCCTCGGCCTCGGTGTGCGGGCCGTGTGGCGGGGTCTCGGCCCCTGGCAGGTGGGCGGCCCGGATCAGCGGGTGCCGCTCGTCGGCGCGGGTGAGCCCGCCCATCTCGCGTACTGGTGGCGGCAGATGCGGGTGGACGCGGTCACGGCCGGTGCCTACGGGATCCGTGTCATCCGCACCGCGCTGTCCGACCCGTGGCTGGCGCGGTTCGTGCGCAACCTCTTCCACGGGCGGCGTCCCTCGGGCATCCCCGGCGGTTCACCCGGGTCCCGCTTTCTGCTGGTCGTGTTCGTGGCACCCGGCGTCGCCCTGGGCACGCTGCTCGGTGCCGTGCTCGCCATCGCCGTCCTCGGTGTCGTCCTCGCGGTGTTCGCGGTGCTGCTCGCTGCGGTGTGGCTGGGCTGCGCGACGGCCGTACCGGTGCTGCGGGGGGTCGAGCGCGCCTGGCTGCTGGTGCGCGGGGTGCGCGTCAAGTGCCCTTATCCGGGCTGCTATCTGCCGGTGCCGCTGGCCGTGCACCGCTGCCCCGACTGCCGGGCCGAGCATCGCGGCCTGCGTCCGGGGCGGTACGGCGTCCTGTGGCACGCGTGCGCGTGCGGGCGGCGGCTGGCGACGACGCGGACGGCGGGCCGCGGGAAACTGACGGCGCTGTGCCCGCACTGCGCCCGGCCGCTGCCGGAGACGGCCGGTACGACCCGTGTGGTGCACGCACCGCTGGTCGGCGGCACCTCCTCGGGCAAGACGATGCTGATGGCGGCGATGGTGGAAGGGCTGCACGCGTGGGCGCGGCGCGGCGATCTGACCGTCGAGTACGCCTCCGCCGACGACAAACGCACCGCCGCCGATCTCGACCAGGAACTGAGGCGGGCGGGCTGGGCCCACGCCACCACCGGTGGGCAGCCGCGCGCGCTGATGCTGACCGTGTCCCGCGGCCGGCGGCGCAGACTGCTGTATCTGTACGACCCGATGGGCGAGTCGGTGAGCGACGCCGAACGGGTCCGTGCCCAGCAGTACCTGGCGCACGCGGACGGTGTCGTCCTGGTCGCCGACGTGCTGGCGGATCCCAAGGTGCGGGGCGCACTGAGCGACGACGACGCCCGGCGTGCGGGGGCGGCCCGCCCGTCGGCCCAGGGGCCCTGGGAGACGTATCAGCGGCTGATCGGGGAGCTCGCGGCGCTGACCGGCCGACGCGGGCGGCTGTCGGTGGCGGCGGTCGTCACCAAACGGGATGTGCTGGACCAGCTGACGTCGCTGCCGGTGGCCGGTGCGCGGATCGACGGCTGGCTGGAGGAGATCGGTCTGGGCAGCCTCGTACGCGCCCTCGGGCACGACTTCCGGGCGGCACGCTACTGGGCCGTCAGCGCCCACGCCGCGACCGGCACCGGCCCGCTGGAGCCCGAGCAGCGCAGGGCCGCCGAGCCGCTGCTGTGGCTGCTCGGCGCCTCGGGTCTGAGGACCTCGGCGCTCATCGGGCCGGACGGCTCGGCGGGCGGAAGGGAACGCAGGATCAGGCTGCGCGGCGGCGACGAGAGCGAGAGGAGGTACAGCCCGGCATGACCCAGGTGACCGCACCCGTCGGACGCGGGCGGCGCATGGCGGCGGGCCTGTTCGTCGCGGCGCTGGTGCTGACGGCGGCCGGCGCGGTGCTGCTCGCGCGGTGGCTGTTGCTGCCCTGAGCGTGGCGCACGACATCTCGATTACCGGAAAGGACAAGCGAAGTGAGCGACATTCCCGGCGGGCCCATGGCGAACCGGCCGGTCCACTTCATCTGGCTGCTCGACTGCTCGTACTCGATGCAGGGCGAGAAGATCGCCAGACTCAACTACGCGATCAGGGAAGCCGTTCCCGAGATGCGTTCGGTGGCCCACGACAACCCGGCGGCCCAGCTGCTGCTGCGTACCATCACCTTCTCCACGACCGCCCAGTGGCACCACCCGACGCCGGTCCCGGTCGACGACTTCACCTGGCAGGACGTCGAGGTGGACGGCATGACCAACCTCGGCGAGGCGCTCACCCTGGTCTCCCGGGAGCTCCAGAGCCCGCCGATGCCGCAGCGGGCGCTGAAGCCGGTGCTGGCGCTGGTGTCGGACGGGGTGCCCACGGACGACTGGAAGGCGGGCCTGAAGGCGATCGACGCGACGCCGTGGGGCCGCAAGGCGGTCCGGGTGGCCATCGCGATCGGCGCCGACGCGGACCGGTCGGTGCTTCAGGAGTTCCTCGGCAACCCCGAGCTCCAGCCGCTGGACGCCAACAGCCCCAAGCAGCTGGCGGCGGCGATCCGCTGGGCGTCCACGGCGGCCGTGAAGGCGGCCTCGCAGCCGATGGCGGGCTCGGCCGACACGACGGTGAAGCAGCCCTACGCGCCGCCGGTCCTCGACGACGACGATGACGACGACGTGTGGTGACGCTCGGGGTGCGGCGCTGGGAGACGCTCGGCGACAGCGTCCAGGGCGTCAACAAGCAGCACAATCAGGACTGGTACGCCTGTGAGGGCACCGGCAGCGGCGAGGATCCGCTGGTGCTGGCGGTGGCCGACGGGCACGGCTCGGCGGTCCACGCCCGCAGCGGGCTCGGCGCGCGGTTCGCCGTGGACCGGTTCGTGGTGCGGGCGGCCGAGTTCGGGCGGGCCGCCCGGGACTGTCATGAACCGGGGCGTCTGGCGCGGCTGATGGCCTACGCCCGGGACGACTTCCCGCGCGCGCTGGTGCAGGACTGGCGGGAAGCGGCCCTGGGCCACTGGGCGCGGCACCGCCCGGTCGCGGACGAGGGTGCGCGGGAGCCGGAGCGGGACGCGAAGCTGGTGCTGTACGGCACGACGCTGATCGGCGCGGTGCTCACGCCGTGGCTGTTCGTCGCGTGGCAGATCGGTGACGGGGATCTGGCGGTCGTCGAGCACGACGGGGCGCTGCGCCGGCCGCTGGCGACCGGTGAGGAGGACCTCGGCGACGAGACCGAGTCGCTGTGCGGTCCGCAGGCGTGGCGTGCGGTGCGTACGTACTGGGCGCCGGTGTTCGACGAGGCGCGGGCTCCGCGGCTGGTGGTGTTGTCGACGGACGGGCTGTCGAAGAGCTTCGCCTCGGCGGACGGCTACCGGGAGTTCGTCGCGGGCCTGGACGGGCGGCTGGCCGCCGAGGGCAGCGGCGGAGTGCGGGACTCGCTGCCGCAGTGGCTGCGCCAGGCGTCGCAGTACTCCGGTGACGACACGACGCTGGCGGCGGCGCTGCGCCGGTCCGGCCGGGCGAGCGGGGTGGCCGGGGAGCCCGGGTCCATGGAAACGGAACGGAAGACGGAGACGTAGACGATGAGCGGCATGCTCGACAGCGGGACGCGGCTGGCTGCGGAGAACGGCGACGAGGTCGAGATCATCGACATGCTGGGGGCCGGTGGTCAGGGCGAGGTGTACCGGGTACGCACTCCGGGCGGCGACAAGGCGCTCAAGTGGTACTACCCGACGTGCGCGACGCCGGAGCAGGAGGAGATCGTCAGGGACTTGGTGACGCGGGACTTCGACGACGACCGGTTCCTGTGGCCGGAGGCGTTCGTGCGCGCGTACCGGGGGTCGTTCGGCTATCTGATGGAGGTGCGCCCGGAGCGCTTCAAGGGGCTGCCGGATCTGTTTCGGCGCCAACTGCGCACCAGTACCCGGGCGTTGCTGACGGCGTGTCTGTACACGGTGGAGGCCTATCAGGCGCTGCACTCGCGCGGTATCGCCTACCGGGACATCTCCTGGGGGAATGTCTTCTTCGATCCGGTCACCGGTGATGTGCTGGTCTGCGACAACGACAACGCGGTCGTGGAGGGCGACGTCAGCGGCATCTCGGGGACGATGAAGTTCATGGCGCCCGAGCTGGTGCGGGCCGAGGCGGGGGCGCGGCCCGGCACGCAGTCGGATCTGCACTCGCTGGCGGTCCTGCTGTTCATGCTGTTGATGAACCATCACCCTCTTGAGGGCCAACGGGAATTGGGCATCCACTGCTTCGACGAGGCGGCGGAGAAGCGGCTGTACGGGAAGAGTCCGCTGTTCGTGTTCGATCCGGCGGACGACTCCAACGCGCCCGACCCGATGGAGCACGCGACGGTGCTGGCGACGTGGGACGCGGCGGAGGGGACACTTCAGGAGCTGTTCCGCCGCAGTTTCACGACCGGGCTGCATGATCCGGCGGCCCGGGTACGGGAGACCGAGTGGCGCAACGCGCTGCGGGCGGTGCTGGACTCGGTGGTCGAGTGCGCGTCCTGTGGACGGCAGAACATGACGGAGCCGGGTGAGCACCCGCCGGCGCGTGTGTGCTGGTCCTGCCGGGCGCAGCTGGTCCTGCCGCCCCGGCTGGTGGTGACCACGCCGCCGCCGCGCGCCGAGCATCACATCCGGCTGCGCCGGGCCGCCCGGGTCCAGGCGCACCATCTGCTGCCGGAGCCGGCCCGGCACGACTGCTCAAACGCGAGCCTGGTGGCGGAGCTGGTCGAACACCCGTCGAGGCCCGGCCGGTTCGGCATCATGAACCACACGAAGGACACCTGGACGGGCACCCGTTCCGACGGTACGTCCCAGCAGATCGGCCCCGGCCAGACGGTTCCCTTGCGTTCGGGCCTGGAGCTGGATCTCGGGGGCGGCGCGCGGGCGGTGGTCCGGGCCAAGTGATCCCGCTGAGGGGCGCCGCACGGGATGTGGTGTGGGGCGCCCCGCGTCACCGGGCCTGAGGTGACCCGATGCCGTGGGCGGGTCCTGGGTCACAGCCCGAGGGCGCGGCCGATCTCCTGGGCCAGGGCCAGGCTGCCGCTGCCGGCGGCGACACCGATGCCGATGGTCTCCAGGGCGGAGCGGATACGCCCGCGGTTGGCGGGCTGGCCGTCCTGTTCGGCCTGGACCAGTTCGCCCTGGATGATCTGCCCCTGCGCGACCAGCGCCGGGTTGTCGGTGCGCAGCCGCTCGACGAGCCGCTCCGCGAGCCGCAGCAACTCGGCCGGGTCGGCACCGTTGTTGATCTCGATGCGTCCGTGGTCGCCGATGTTGGCCGGCCCGTTGATGTTGCGGATGTTGTACGTGCTCATGTCCCGCCTCCTGTGATGTGCGCGGTTCAGGGCCGGGCCGGTGGCGTGCCGCCGCCCGGTTGCCCTTGAGGACCGCTCCCCTGTGGCCCGTTGTTGTTGATCTGGCCCTGGTTGCCGAGGTTGCTGTTGCTGACGTTCTCGATGTTGTAGGTCTGGTTGCTGATGACCTGCTGCGCCTTGTCGAACGAACTGGTGTCGACGTTGTGGTCATGGAGGAACTTCTCGGTCGCGGTCAGCACTCCCTGCTGGAGGCGGAAGAGGAAGTCCTGCGAGTCGATGCGCTCGGCGTATCCGGCCGCGTCCCAGTCGGCGTGCCGTTCGCGCAGGCTGTCGGGGGCGCCGTAGTCGTAGATCACATGCTGGTCGGCGATGTCCCGCCGCACCTTCCGCAGGAACCGTGCCTCGGTCCGGCGGCGCCGCCCCCGGGTGCGGATGCGGCGCAGGGCACCGCTCAGCTCGGGCCAGGTGTGCGTGGTGGCGTGGGCGACGAGGCTCCACCAGCGGTCGAAGGGGGCCACGGGCAGGCGGTCCACCCGGTGGAAGCGTCCGCCCAGCGGCGGTATGGCGTAGGCCGCGACCTCCCAGGTGAGGCTGGGCTGGTTGAGGATCGCCCGCAGGTACAGGGAGACGATGAGCCGCCCGCCGTCCCCGACCCGCTCCAGGCAGAGATGGGTGCGCATGCCGGCGCCCGGCCGGTGCAGGCCCGCCTGGACGAGTTGTTTGGGGATCTGGGCGCGGGGGCGCCTGGTGCGGTCGGGCACCAGCTCGTCCAGCATGAAGGCGGCGCTGCCGATGACGTAGAGCCGGTTCTTGACCCGCAGGCCCTCCAGGCCGGAGATGCTCTCCATGTGGCGGGCGACGTAGGTGTGGAGGTCCACGGCGTCGAACGGGATCATGGGGAGGGTGCCGCCGCCCGGTGCCTCTGCGGGCTTGCTCACGTCGATGGGCTGCCAGACGACTTCCTTGATCTTGCTGCCGCTGCCGACGAACGGGTTGGTGAGGGCCGCCGCGTCGGCGTAGGGCAGGACGTTCGCCCGCTTGAACGCGTGCTCGTTCAGCCAGTCCTCGGCCGCCGGCTCGACCGGCGGTGCGAGTTTCTCGGCCTTCTCGGAGGCGCGGAGCACCTCCTGTGCCGCAGCCCTGGCCCGGGACTGCGCGCGATGGACCAGCCACCACGAGGCCGCGAGGATGCCGAGGGGGCCGTACAGCCCGACCTGGGCGACCGATCCGTTGCCGCCCACCAGCCCCCCGAGGCCGACCATGAGCGCAAACGGCAACGCCGCGCCCAGCCAGGCCAGTTGCCGGTCGAGGGCCTCCCGGCGACGCACGGCCACGCGCGCGTGCCGGGCGAGTGCCACGAAGTTGACGCCGAGGGTCAGCCCGATCGCGTTCAGCCGGTCCCCGGTGAGATCGCGGTCGGCCTCGAAGGCGAACTCGTCGTCGAGATGAACCGATGCGCACAGCCGCCGGGTGACCCCGTCCTTGCGGTACTGCGGCAACGACGGTAACGCTCTGCCCGCCACGATGACCTGCCCTTCCTGCCGTTCCAGCGCGCCTCACCCTAGGGACAACGGACCGGGTTTGTCCCGGAGTTGATGCGAGTCGCCCACCCGGATCGGCGCAGGTGACAGCGGCTCGGCGGCTGCAGGGGGATCCTCATCGCCCTCGGACGTTCACCCGCGGGTCATCTCCACGAGTTTGACGACGGTGTTCCAGTTGCGGGTCGTGGCGGTCAGCCCCTTGCCGAAGCGGGGCCGCGACAGCGTCTCGGCCAGCTTGGAGCGGCCGAGGCCGTTCGGGGCGTACAGGTACAGCGCGCGGTCGCCGAGCCGGAACTCCTCCGGAAGGTGGGCGTCCCGGTCGATCTCGCTGAAGCGCTCGGCGGTCACCGGGGCGGAGAGGTAGGTGACATGGAGCTGCTTGGCCTCCAACTCCGCGGCGGGGAAGGGGCAGTTGTCGGCGACCGCCGCGAGGTAGGCGTGGTCGCGCACGATCACGTCCACGGCGAAGCCGAAGTGCCCCTCGATCGCCGACGCGAGCTCGGCGGCCAAGGACTCCTCGTCGCCGTGGGCGCAGGCGAAGACCGCCTGGCCGCTCTGGAGGTAGGTGCGGACGCCGTCGTAGCCGAGGCCGGTCATCAGGGTGCGCAGGTCGGCCATGGGGACTTTTCTGCTGCCGCCCACATTGATTCCGCGCAGCAGCGCCGCATACGTCGTCGTCATCCGGCCAGCTTATGGCGAGCCGCTGACAACGGGCGGTCGCCGTGCCCTCCCCTGATCCACATCCCCGACCCGGGCGGATACGTGTAAGGGGCGGACATCCTCCTCAGTGGGGAGAGGCCGGGGTCCGAGCGGATGAGGTCCGGCCCCGGCACTTCACCGGGCAGCACGACGAGATGGCTTTATCCGGCCCATACCTTCGAAACGAAAGGTGTCGGCAGGGGGCCGCCACCGCAATCAAGGGGGCAAGCCCGTCATGGGGAACGGAGACACGCGAGTGCGGGGCATCGCCGCTCGCGCCGGCGGCTGGAGCGCCCGCCATCGATGGGCTGCCGTCGGCATCTGGGTGCTGTTCGTCGTCCTGGCGATGGGGCTCGGTTCGGCGGCCGGCCGGGTCGACGTCAAGGACAGTGACCAGCTGAAGGGCGAGACACACACCGCCGCGAAGATCGTCGAGGAGGCCGGGATCGACGAGCCGGCCAGCGAGACGGTGCTGATTCAGGCCAAGGGCGATGGCCTCAGGGCCACGGACGCCGAGTTCAGGTCGGCGGTCACCGCGGTCGTCGAGGCCGTCGAGGGCACCGGCGAGGTCACGGACGTGACTTCGCCGTACGACACGAAGACGATCTCCAAGGACGGCCGCAGCGCGCTGGTGCAGTTCGACATGCGCGGTGAGTCGGACACCGCCGGCGAGCGTGTGGAGCCGGTGCTGAAGGCCGTCGAGGAGGTCCAGAAGGACCATGAGTCGCTGCGGATCGAGGAGATCGGCGGCGCCAGCATGATGAAGACGTTCGACGACGCCTTCGGGGACGACTTCCAGAAGGCCGAGTACTCCGCGGTGCCGGTGGCCCTCGGCATTCTGCTCATCGCCTTCGGCGCGCTGGTGGCGGCGCTGCTGCCGGTGCTGCTGGCCATCACCGCGATCATGGCGACGATGGGCCTGATGGGCATCGTCAGCCATGTCATGCCGATGAGCGACACCGCCAACTCCGTGATGCTGCTGGTCGGTCTGGCCGTCGGCGTCGACTACTGCCTGTTCTATCTGCGCCGGGAGCGCGAGGAGCGCGAGGCCGGCCGGGACGCGCAGACGGCCCTGCGGGTCGCCGCCGCCACCAGTGGCCGCGCGATCATCGTCTCCGGTGTCACGGTGTGCGTGGCGATGGCGGGCATGCTGTTCACCGGTCTCGCCGAGTTCGAGGCGATGGGCCTGGCCTCTCTGATGGTCGTGGGCGTCGCCATGGTCGGCTCCGTGACGGTGCTGCCGGCGCTGCTGTCGCTGCTGGGCGAGCGGGTCGAGAAGGGCAAGATCCCCTTCCTGCACCCGGAGAGCAAGCTGCGCCGCAACCGTGGGCGCGCCAACCGCGAGAGCCGGTTCTGGACCGCCGTGCTCAAGGGCGTGCTCGCGCGTCCCGTCCTCTCGGTGGTCGTCGCGACCGGCGCGCTGCTCGCGGTGGCGGCCCCCGCGGTCGGCATGAAGACGCAGAACCTCACGCTGGACCAGGAGTTCGGTGACTCGCTGCCCATCGTGCAGACCTACAACCGCGTCAACGATGCCTTCCCGGGCGGCTCCGAGCCGGCCGAGGTGGTCGTCAAGGCGGACGACATCAACGCTCCCGCAGTGAAGTCCGCGCTCGCCGACTTCCGTGAGCGTGCGGTCACGTCGGGCGCCTCGCGCGGCCCGGTCGACATCAAGCTGCACGACGAGCAGAACATGGCGTTCGTGTACGTCCCGCTGGTCGGCGGTTCCGACCTGGACAAGGCGGGCGAGAGCCTGGACAAGCTGCGTGACGAGGTCCGCCCGGCCACGCTGGGCAAGATCGACGGCGTCGAGGCGCCGATCACCGGGCAGGTCGCCGGCTCGAAGGACTTCAACGACCAGCTGGCCGGAGCCGTCGTCCCGGTCTTCGCCTTCGTCGTCGTCTTCGCCTTCCTGCTGATGCTGCTGTCGTTCCGCTCCCTGACGGTGGCGATCACCTCGATCGTGCTGAACCTGCTGTCGGTGGGCGCGGCGTACGGCATCCTCGTCGCCGTCTTCCAGCACGGCTGGGGCGCCTCGCTGGTGGGTGCGGAGGGGGTCGGCGCCATCATCAGCTGGCTGCCGCTGTTCCTGTTCGTGATCCTGTTCGGGCTGTCGATGGACTACCACGTGTTCGTGGTCTCCCGGATCCGCGAAGCCCGGCTGCGGGGTCTGACGACCAAGGACGCGATCCGGCACGGGGTGGTCACCACGGCCGGTGTCGTCACCAGCGCCGCGGTCATCATGGTCGCCGTGTTCGCGATCTTCGGCACGCTGTCCATGCAGTCCATGAAGCAGATGGGCGTGGGCCTCGCGGCGGCGGTGCTCATCGACGCGACGATCATCCGGGGCGTGCTGCTCCCCGCGGTGATGGCGCTGCTGGGCGAGCGGAACTGGTACCTGCCGAAGTGGCTGCACCGGCTGCCCGACCTGACACACGACGAGGCGCCCGAGGCCGTGACGCGCGGGGCCGCCCGGGAGGACGAGGGCGAGCGGGTGCCCGTCTGATCCCGGCTGCCCGACGAGGGGCCCGTCGACTCACTGGGAGTCGGCGGGCCCCCGCCGTTCGCTCACTGGGAGTCGGCGGGCCCCGGCCGTTCGGCCCCCCGTCCTGACCCGCGCACCGCGCCGTGCCCTACCCCTCGTCGTCGTCCTCTTCGTACAGGCGCTCAAGAGCGCCGGCGCACTTCGCGGCGACCTCCCCCGCGAACCGGGCACACGTCCACGACTCCACGCTGAGGGCGCCGTCGAGGGGCGGGAACGCGTCGGGCGTGTAGAAGTGCGGCAGGCCGTCGCGGAAGTCCCCGGCGTCCAGGGGCGGGTGTGCGTCGGTGTGGGGGCATCGGTCCGGGCGGGGCGCGGCGGCGACCGTACGCATGATCGCGAGGATGTCCCGGGCGACCGCGTAGGGCGGGGCCGGATAGGAGACGGTCATGGTCTGGTGGGCGGTGAGCAGCAGCACGGCCCGCTCGCGGACCCGACGAGCCTGGTCGCCGGGCCGACCGGAGTCCTCGGTCTGCCCCAGCCGGTCGTACCGCCGGGCCGCCCACAGGCCCAGTTCGTCGGCGTACTGCTCGTTCCAGCTCACGTTCTGGAGCCGCTCGGTGATCTTCTGGATGTCCAGGAGGCCGTCGGCCCGCAGATATTCGGCGTCGAGGTGGGAGGTGTCGCGCGGGCCGAAGAGCCTGTCGCGGCCCGCGCGGAGTTCGGTCAGCGTCTCCTGGGCGACCTGCGCCATGTAGGCGGGGCACACCAGTTGCTCCAACGGGGCGCCGTCGCCGTAGCGGTCGGGGTTGTGTGTGTACACCCGGCGTCCGGCGGGGGTGCTGAGAACGATCCCGAGTTCGGCGGCGCTTGTGCTGTGGCCGCTGAGCTTCGGGTGCTCGGCGTGGTCGCAGGTGGCGTCGGCGAAGTCCGGCAGGACCTTCTCCACGCCGTTGATGAGGCTGCGGAGCACCGACCTGTCCTGGATCATGCCGGACACGGCGTGCCAGCTCACGGCCCTGACGACCTGGAGGCGGCCGGGGCGGTCCTCCGGCTGGGCGTGGTAGAGGTAGCCGCCCTGTGAGGCGATCTCGTCGGCGACGTCGGTGCCCGCCTTCGGGTACAGCTCCAGCAACGCCTCCAGCGACTCGATGTCCGCGCGGTCCTGGAGGGACAAGCGGGGCGGGACGTCGTCGACTTCGCCCGGGCGCAGGATGTCGAGGGCGATCCGCGCGAACCCGGCGACATTGCGCGGGCAGCGCCACACCTCGCGCGGCTGGTCCTCCTCGTACCACTCGGCGCTCTCGTCGGCGATCCGGAGCAGCAGGTCGGGGAGTTCGGCGTCGGCGTCGTGGCCGTCATGGGACTCGTACGGGTGGCTGTCGTGGTCGCAGGACCTGACCCGCTGCGCGGTGTCCGCGGCGCGTAGCGCGGCCTCGGCCTGCGTCCGGGAGTCCACGCCGCAGCAGTTCGTCCAGGGAGCCATGATCGTCAGCCCCAGTACCCACACGTACGCGTCCCCGGCCGCGGGGTCGGCGGCGAGCCGGGCGGCGCAGTCGAGGACCGCCCGGTCGTGCTCACCGTCGGGGCCCCAGAAGTCGAACTCGTCCTGGATCTCCTCCCAGGACTGGACCAGGTCGTGCAGGGGCGTGCCATCGATTTCCGTCACGATCTTGCCGACGCATGTCGGGGCCAGGAGGTTCCATCGGGCGGTTGTCCGTCATCGCCGGGGACGGGCGCGCCACCCCTCGGCCACGGCATCGCGGCGCACATCGCGGCCGTGGCCGTGGCCGTGGCCGTGGGTGGCGGCGGCGCGGTGGTGCCTACCCGGCCTCCCGTGCGTCGCGTACGGCGGCCAGCTCGGCCTCGATCAGGTCGGCGGCCCGCTGGGTGCCGCCCTCCTGAGCCATGTCGGCCTGGATGTCCTTCAGACGGCGGGCGACCTCGGGGTCGCCGACGAGGGACAGGGCGGTCTCGCGCAGGAACTCGGCCGTGGCCTCCTCCGTCGGCACACGGCGGGCGACGCCGAGGGCCTGGAGCATGTCCGCGTTGCCGAACTGGTCCACGGCCTGCGGGACGGCGATCATCGGGGTGGCCGTGGCCAGGCCCTCCTGGCTTCCGCCGGCGCCGGCGTGGGTGACGAACAGGTCGGCCTGCTGCAGGATCGCCAACTGCGGGACCCAGGACCGCACTTCGACGTTGGCCGGTACGTCGCCCAGGTCGGCCGAGTCGACGTGCCGGCCGACCTGAAGCACCAGGTGCCAGCCCGGCAGGTCACCGAACGCCTTCAGGCACTCCCGGTAGAACGCCGGCTGCTTGGTGAACGCCGAGCCGAGGGAGACCAGCACGACCTTCTCGGCGCCCGCGGGACGCCGCCAGTCGCCCTCGGCGGTGCGGTCGGCCTGGCAGGCGCCGACGAAGGAGTGGACGGTCTCGTCGACCCGGTCGGCGTTCGGCTGGAGGGCCTTCGGGATCAGGACGAGGGAACGGGAGGGGCGGCCCGCGAAGGGATCCGGGTGCTGGGTGATCCCGTTCGCCTCCAGCCACGACTGGAAGCGGTCGTAGTAGGCCCGCCCTCGCTCGGACTTCTTCGGCTCCTCCCACATCGGTTCGGCGACCTCCTGCTCGTAGCCCTCCCAGGCGACCATGCAGGGCGAGAGCGAGATCGCGGGCACGCCCCAGCGGTGGGCGAGCACGCGGGCTCCGTAGGAGGCGATGTCGTGCAGGACGAGATCGGGTTCGTCGCCGTCGTACGCCTCTACGAGCTGGGGCAGTGCCTGGATCGCGTCGTCGAGGAACGGCTCCACGTTGTCCAGGAGCGTCTCACCCCAGGCCTCGGGGTCGGCGTCGGGACCGGGCAGCGTGGAGTTCCAGAGCTTCGGCACGGCGCCGGTCGCGGCGACCTTCTCGGCGAAGGCCGGCGGGATCGCGTACGTGACCCGGTGGCCGCGTGCCACGAGCTCGCGGATCACCTCGAGGCTGGGGTTCACGTGGCCGTGCGCGGCGATGGAGAACATGGCGATGTGAGCGGGACTGGTCATGACGGAACCTTAGCGAGACGATACGTCTCGTGCAACATGGGTTTCATGGCGCCAGCACCTCGTGCAGCCTCAGCCACGCCCCGGGCGGCACCTCACCGACGAGAACTCCCGCGTCGAGGCGCGCCGCACGGAACGCCGCGTCGACCCGCCGCCTCGGGTGGGCCCGGCGCAGCGACGCGTGCAGCGAGCCGCCGCGGCCGGAGAACCCCAGGTCGACCAGGTGCCGCCAGCTCTCGTGGTGCCCGGCGCCGAGCAGTGGGGTCCGGCGCCGCTCGATCCGTACGATCCCGGCGTCCACACGCGGCACGGGCCGGAAACTGCGCCGCCCCACGCGGCCGGCCAGCCGCCACTCGTAGCGGGGCCAGGTCAGCACCGTCAGCCGCGTCCAGCTCCCGTAGTCACCGGTGCGTTTGCGGGCGTACTCGAGCTGGGTGAGAAGGGTCGCGTCGGTGAGGGCGGGGGCACGCAGACACCAGTCGACGATGGCCGCGGTGCGGGAGAAGGGCACGTTGCCGGCGACGGAGAACGCCGTGCGCGGTGGCCGGGCGGCGAGGAAGTCACCGCCGACAACGCGGACTTGGGGGGTGTGGGAGAAGCGTGCGCTCAGCGCCGGGACGAGCCTCGGGTCGATCTCGTACGCGAGGAGGCGGCTGCAGCGCGGGACGAGCAACTCCGTCAACGCGCCTTTTCCGGCGCCGACTTCGAGGAGCAGTGGCACCGGGTCGCCGTGCGGCACGGCGAGCCGGGCGAGCTGTCCGGCGGCTGCGCGGTCGGTGAGGAAATTCTGGGAGAGCGCGCGGGATGCGCGGGTGGGGCGGGCCATGGCCTGCGGTCCTTGTCTTCCGTGAAGAGGGAGAAGGGCAGCCGAAGGCCCTGACCGGAAGACAGGCGGAGGTAGCGCGAGGAGGGGAAGAAGCGGGTCCGCGACGGATCAGCGGGCGTGGTTCCCCGGGCCGGTCAGGGCTCCGGGGCCACGGCGCATCCGTACGGAGTGCGCGGAGCCCCGGCCGAGACCGGAGATGATGATCGCGTTGTTCGCTGCCACGGACGGCACATTAGGCGGGGCGCGCGAGGCATTCAACCGAATTACGGCCGCTCGCACATCAGCGCTGGTAGCGGGCCAGTACCAGGTTGCCGTCGTCCTCCAGGCGTGCGCGCAGTTCGCGGAGCCCGATGGCGCCGCTGTAGTACTCCTGGAAGGCGGGCGTGGCGACCTTGTCCTTCCACTCCGGATAGCCCCGCACGGACTGCGCGGGCGCCGAGCGCAGATGGGCGGCGAGAGCCGTGCCGGTGGCCCAGTCGTTCTCGGTGGTGTGCAGGGCCGGGGCCTTCAGCGCCTCGGTGCCGGTGGGCAGCATCCAGTCGCCCAGGGCGAGGCGCACCATGTTCTTCGGCCGCAGCAGGAAGTCGATGAACTCGGCCGCCTCCCGCTGATGCGGGCTGTCCTCGGCGATGGACAGGGTCTGCGGGCTGACGCCCTGGGTGAGGCCGTCGGCGCCCGCCGGGGCGGGCAGCACCTGCCAGTCGAAGCCCTTCGGCGCCTGCTGCACGATCTGCTGGCGGTACGAGAAGCCGAGCGGCACCATCGCGTATCTGCCGCCGAAGAAGCCGGGCAGGGTGTCCGAACCGCCGCTGCCGAGCGTCGTGGGTGAGGCGCTGCGGTCGTCGTTCGCCTGGCCGTGGATGGTGCGCGGCACGACCTGGTCGTCCGGCCCGAAGCGGATCGTCACCTTGCCGTCGGCGCCGCGGTGGAACAGCTGCCCGCCGGCCGACAGCGACAAATTGAGGGTGGCGGAGACGGGTTCCTTGAGCGGCCAGGCGACACCGTACCTTCCGTCGCCGCTCAGCCTCTCGGTGATCTTCCGGAACTCGGCCCAGCTCCAGGGGCGTTCGGGGGTCGGCACGCGGACGCCGGACTCCTCCAGCCACTTGGCGTTGGCGATGAGCACGCGAGGCTCCTGGAGGAAGGGCACGCCGTAGATGCCGTCGCCGAAGGTGGCCGTCTCCCAGCTGCGCCGCGGGATGTCGGACCTGAGCCGCTCGGGCAGCAGGTCGGTCAGGTCGGCGAGATAGCCGCCGTACGCGAAGTCCGCGAGGTCGTCGGAGGCGTCGTGGATGATGTCCGGGGCCTCACCGCCCTCGAAGGAGGTGAGCAGCTGATCGTGCACACTGTCCCAACTCCCCTGGACGTACTCGACCTCGACGTCGGGATGGGTGTCGTTCCACTCCTTCACCAGTTCCTTGTTGACCTCGACGGACTCCTCCTGCCATGCCAGGGACTGGAATCGCAGGGTGATCGGTCCGGCGGAGCCGCGGTCGTCCCCGCCGGTGCATCCGGCGAGCAGCAGGGCGAGGACGACGATCAGGGTCGACAGCAGTCTGGTGCGCATCAGCTCTTCACCGCCCCGGTGAGCATGCCGCCCGTGATCCGTCGTTGGATGACCGCGAACACCACCAGCGAGGGCAGCGTCGCGAGGAACGCGGCGGCGGCCAGCGGGCCGAGGTCGGCGACGCCCTCCGCGCCGATGAAGTGGGTGAGGACGACCGGCAGGGTCTGCTTCTCCGGGGTCTTCAGCAGCACGAGCGCGAAGAAGAACTCGTTCCACGCCGTGACGAACGCGAACAGCGCCGTCGCCACGATGCCCGGTGCGAGCAGCGGGGCGGTCACCGACACCAGGGTCCGCAGCCGCCCGGCCCCGTCGACCGCCGCCGCCTCCTCCAGTTCGGCCGGCACCGCGCGGACGTATCCGACGAACATCCACAGCGCGAACGGCAGCGCCCACACCACGTACACCATGATCAGGCCCGGCACGGAGTTGATCAGCCGCAGGTTCTTCAGCACCAGGAAGAGCGGGATGATCACCAGCACCAGCGGGAACGCCTGGCTGACGACGACCCAGCCGGTCGCCGCGCGCGCGAGCCGGGTGCGCCGGCGGGCCATGACGTAGGCCATCGGGGTCGCCAGCAGTACGGCGATCAGGGCGGCGCCGAGCGCGGCGATCAGGGAGTTGAGGGCGGCGTGCAGCAGGGGCTGCTCGTCGAAGGCCTGGCGGAAGTTGGCGAGGGTGGGGTCCTTCGGGATCCAGGTGGGGTGCAGGCTGCTCAGTTCGCGGGGCGGCTTGAAGGCGGTGGAGACCAGCCAGAGGAAGGGGAAGGCGAGGAAGAGGAGGTAGGCGAGCAGAGCTGCGTACTGTCCGGCGCGGCCGGTCCGGCTGGTCCTCATGCGTCGTCACCTCCCCGGAGCCGGCCCACCAGGAACAGGGCGAGGAGTACCGAGATCGCCGCGACCATCACGCATCCCATCGCCGCCGCGTAGCCGAACTGCCCGTAGCGGAACGCCTCTTCGTACGCGAACAGCATGGGCAGCCGGGTGCGGCCGCCGGGGCCGCCGCTGGTGAGCACATAGACCAGGGCGAAGGAGTTGAAGTTCCAGATCAGGTTGAGTGCCGTGATGGACAGGGCGACGGGCCTGAGTGCCGGCCAGGTGACGGTGCGGAAGCGGCGCCAGGCCCCCGCGCCGTCCACGGCCGCCGCCTCGTGGAGTTCGCGCGGGGTGTTCTGGAGGCCGGCGAGCAGGGCGACCGTCGTGGTCGGCATGCCGGCCCAGATCCCGACGACGATCACGGCGGGCAGTGCGGTGCCGAGTCCGCTGAGCCAGTCGCGGCCGTCGCCGAGGCCGAGATCGCGGAGCGTCTCGTTGAGGATGCCCGCGTCGGGGTTGTAGACCAGCCGCCACATGACGCCGACGACGACCTCGGGCATCGCCCACGGAATGATGGCGAGGGCGCGGGCCAGCCAGCGCAGGCGCAGATCCTGGTTGAGGAGCAGGGCGAGGCCGAGCGCCAGCAGGAACTGGGGCACGGTGACCCCGACGGCCCAGACGAGGCCGATCCGGAAGGACTCCCAGAAGAGCGTGTCGTGCAGCAGATCCCGGAAGTTGAGACCGCCGATCCACTGGGTGGGCTGGGTGCGTCCGGACTGGGCGTCGGTGAAGGACAGCAGGATGCCGTAGAGCAGCGGTCCGACGCTCAGGATCAGGATGGGGATCAGCGCGGGCAGGACCAGGAACCAGGCGCCGTGATCGGTGACCCGCCGCTTCGCTCTCGTACCGGGTGCCGGTCTCACCGGCCTCTCCGCCTCGGTCGCCGATGTCACGGCCTCATCCCCCTCGCGCGGCCCTCGGGTGGGCCCCGTCATGGTCGTGAAGGCGCCGTACCCCGTCAAGGCGGCGCGCACTCGGTCCGACCTGTGCAAATGCGAGACTGGGCGGGGATGGCGGGAATCCGCTGCCGGCCATGGCGGCCTACGACCGGACGGGAGCGGACGATGGACGAGGCACGGGCGCGGAACGTACTGGCCGCGGCGGCAGTGCTGCCAGGTCCGGCGCGGGACGCGCGGCTGCTCGCCCTCGGCGAGAACGCGGTGTTCGCCGCCGGTGACCTGGTCGTCAAGGTGGGCCGGGACACTGAGCTCCTCGACCGGGCACGGCGCGAGCTGGGCATCGCTGTGTGGCTGGAAGACGCGGGCGTCCCGGCGGTGCGCGCCGCCGAGGCCGAGGCGCTGCTGGTGGAGGGGCATCCGGTGACGGTGTGGCACCGGCTGCCGGAGGCGCTACGGCCCGCCGAGCCCCGGGATTTGGCCGAACTGCTACGGGTGGTGCACGGTTTGCCCGCGCCTTCGTTCGACCTGCCGCCACGTGAACTGTTGGGTGGCGTGGAGCGGTGGCTGCGGCTGGCGGGGGACGCGATCCGGCCGGTGGACGCCGCGTATCTGCGGGAGCGGCGGGACGGGTTCGCCGCCGCGGCGGCGAGGCTGACGCCCCATGTGCCGCCGGGTCCGATCCATGGGGACGCGCTGCCGCGCAATGTGCATGTGGGGCCGGACGGGCCGGTGCTGGTCGACCTGGAGACGTTCTCGGCCGATCTGCGGGAGCACGACCTGGTGGTCATGGCGCTCTCCCGGGACCGGTACGGGTTGCCCGCGGCAGCCTACGAGTCGTTCGTCGAGGCGTACGGCTGGGATGTGCGGGAGTGGGAGGGGTGCGCGGTGCTGCGGGGGGCTCGGGAGACGGCCAGCTGTGCGTGGGTGGCCCAGCATGCGCCCGGCAATCCCCGGGCGTTGGCCGAGTTCGAGCGGAGGGTGGCTTCGCTGCGGGAGGGGGACGAGTCGGTGCGGTGGTATCCGTTCTGAGCGCTTGCGGGTCCGGGCTTGCTGCTCGCCGAGCTGGGAGTGCGGGAGATGCCCGGCTGGTCTCTCCCGCGCCCCTTCGGGGCGGCACGGCAGAGGGCGCTTGCCGGCCTGGGCGGCGGGACCGCACTCCGCTGAGGGGGCGCGGGGCGAGGGCCGGTGCAGGCGCATGTCCGGCGGGGCTTCGGGGCGCCCCCCGCCGGACGCCACGAGGCCGCGGGTGACCGGGCTCCCCGGCGCTGTCGCACAGCTCGACCGGGCCACCCACGCCGTTCGGCCACTACCCCGAACTCCTCGATCCGAGCGGCCGGATGAAGGCGGCGGCAGCCGGCCGCGGCAGCGATCGTCTCGCTGACCGCCAGGGCCGTAAGCAGGCGTGCAGCGTGCTCCACGGCTCGTCCGCTCACGTCGTCAGGGGTGACCTCGGCGCCCGACGAGCCGACGCGGTGTCGAGCGCCTCGACCGACGGGCGGGTGCCTCCCTTCAGAGCGCCTCGCCCGACACCGGCTCCCCCACCGGCTCTTGCCTCGCTTCCACCACCGGTTCTCTGAGCGGCCACGTCGTGTCGACCACCGCGGTCGGGTCGCCCTTGCGGCGCAGGAAGCTCTGGAAGTCCGCCGCCCACTCGGCGTACCACTCGATCTGGCGGCGGTGCAGCTCCGCCGGGCCGAGGGTCGCGATCTTGGGGTGGCGGGTGGCTATCGCGCAGGCGAGGCGGGCCGCGGCGACGGCGTCGGCGGAGGCGTCGTGCGCGGAGTCGAGGACGATGCCGTACTCCCGGCAGACCGCTTCGAGGTTGCGCTTGCCGCGGCGGTAGCGGTCGGCCCAGCGGTCGATGGTGTACGGGTCGATGACCGGCGCGGGGGCGAGGCCGCCGAGTCGGTCACGCAGGGACGGCAGTCCGTACCGTCGCAGCTCCGCGGAGAGCAGGCTCAGGTCGAACGCGGCGTTGTAGGCGACGACCGGCACGCCCGTCTTCCAGTATCCCGTCAGGACGTCCGCGATGGCGTCGGCCACCTGGTCGGCGGGGCGGCCCTCGGCGGTGGCGCGTTCGTTGCTGATCCCGTGGACGGCCACCGCGTCCGGCGGGATCTCCACGCCCGGATCGGCCAGCCACTCCTTGTGCCCTATGGGCTGCCCGGCCCTGACCTCGATCACGGCCCCGGTGACGATGCGCGCCTCGCGCGGGTCGGTCCCGGTGGTCTCCAGGTCGAAGCCGATCAGCAGCTCACGGTGCCAGCCCATGGGCGGTCCCCCTTCTTGGTGGTGCGTTCCCCCAGTGGTCTCCACCTTCCCATGGGCCACTGACAATCAGAGGACCGCATTCCGCTTCCATGAAGGGCAGACGCGGGAACGCACGGCCCGGAACGGGCACTTCAGGACACCGGTCGTGAATCCGCCCACATCAGCTCGAACTCCTCGCGGTACGTGGGGAAGAGCCCGCTTTCATCGATCTCGTCCGACTTGACCAGTCTGCTGCCGTTGCGCAGGACCAGCACCGGCGCCTCCAGACCGCGCGTCCGCCGCAGATAGGACTGCACGACCGCGAGGCCGTCGGAGCCGTCGCCGTCGACGAGGTAGGCGGTGAAGCGGGGTGTCTCGTCGAAGACCTGGATCTCGAAGGCACTCGGGTCCCGCAGCCGGGACCGCACCCGGCGCATGTGCAGGATGTTCATCTCGACCGCACGGCTCAGCTCGCCCCGCTTGATGCCCAGTTCGCGCTCGCGCCGCTTGACCGCGCTGGAGGCCGGGTTCAGGAACAGCAGCCGCATCCGGCAGCCGGACTCGGCGAGCCGCACCAGTCGCCGTCCGGAGAAGTTCTGCACGAGCAGGTTGAGGCCGATGCCGATGGCGTCGAGCCGGCGCGCCCCGCCGAAGATGTCCTCGGCCGGGAACTGGCGCAGCAGCCGGACCCGGTCGGGGTGCACGGCGACCACGTCCGCGTACCGGTCGCCGACCAGGCTCTCGACGGCGTCGATGGGCAGCCGGCGCGCGGACGGGACGTCGCCGCCCGCGCCGAGGATCTCGAGCAGCCGCGCGGAGGCCCGCTCGGCCTGGTTGAGCACCGCCTCGGACAGGGCGCGGTTGCGCGAGACCACGTTCCGCGCCACTTCGAGCTCGTCCAGGGCCAGTTCGACCTCGCGGCGGTCGTCGATGTACGGCTCGAAGCACGGCCAGTGCTGCACCATCAGCTCACGCAGCTGGGGCAGCGTCAGGAAGCTCAGGACGTTGTCGTCGGCCGGGTCGAGCAAGTAGCCCTTGCGGCGACTGACTTCACGCACGGCGACCGCGCGGTTCACCCACTCCTGGCCGGCCGGTCCGGCCGCCGCCACGACCCAGTCGTCGCCGTGGACCGGTTCGTAGATGGGGCGCAGGACGGCGGCCACGACCGCGCGCAGCCGCTGTTCGACGAGGTTCAGCCAGATGTACGCCCGGCCGGCTCGCTGGGCGCGCGTACGCACCTCGCGCCAGGCGTCGGCGTCCCAGTCCAGCTCCGGGCCGATGGAACTGGTCTCCATCGGCCGGGCCAGGGACACCGCGCCGGGTGGGACCTCTGTGGAGTTCCCCTCGTGACCCTCGTCACCAGGGGGCAGCTCCAGCCCTCCCGAGCCCACCCGCGCACCGCCTTCCGCTCCCCCGAGCACTCCCCGTCCCAACGATCAAGGAAGGGTACTCCGGGAGCGGTCGGCGGTGCAGCCGGATGGACAGGGTTCGTTTCTCAACTACGCGGTCGCCAGTGCCCGTTCTGCCAGGCGAGCTCGCCCGGAGTGAGCGGATTCATAGCGGTCACGTCCCGCGGGACGATGGAGAATCCCTGCCAGTGGACCGGCATGGGCTGCTGGTCCTCGTCCCGGGCGATGTGGTGGAAGCCCACGTTCGTCCAGACGATCGGGTGCTTGAGCGTCTGGCCGTTGACCCACTTGTCGACGGACTTGGGGTGGGTGTTCGCACAACCGGGGTTGTGGCTCGCGAACTTCTCGCACTTGTTGTACTCGGTGAAGTACAGGTCGTGCTTGGTGTAGCTGCGGCCCGGGTACTTGGTGCTGGTGCCCGGAACGATCTCGTAGGACCGCGCGTGGCCGTCCTTGTTCTTGCCGGTCGCGCTGACCACGCGCCACCAGCGGTAGTTCTTGGCGTCGCCCGCGAGTTCCTTGGTGACCTTGGTACGGGTCGTCTTGGTCTTCGGGGCGCGGTCACCGGCGGCCGGGGCGGTGACCGCGGAGTCGTACTGCTCGATCCCGTTCTTGGAGGAGCCGTCGAGACCGAAGTCGAGCCGCCAGAAGACGTTGTGGCTGTGGCTGGTGGCCTTGGCGCGGTCGCCCTTGCCGATCGGCCAGCCACGGCCGTCGCCGGCGTCGTAGTCGTCGTAGGAGAGGCTGCCGGTCGCGCCGACGTTCATGGTGACCGTGCCGTCGTCCTGGAAGCGCCACTCGGTCATGTACTCGTACCAGCCGACCTGGTTGACCGTGTAGACGAGCAGGTCCTTGCCCTGGGCCTGGTAGACCTTGTTCGCGCTGTCGCCCTGCATGCGGTAGGCGTGGCCACGCGCGCGTGTCGTCGTGCACAGGCCCTTGACGTTCGGGTTCTGCGGGTCCCAGGCCTCTGGAACCTTGACGGACTTGATGGTGCCGCCCGGGCATTCGCTCGGCGCCAGGTTCATCAGGCCCTGGGCGAAGCCGAAGCCCGTGAGGTCGTCGTACTCGACGCTGCCGTCGTCGTACGGGACGTGGATCTGGCCGACCCGGGCGCTGTTGAGCACCTTGATCGGCTTGGCTTCGCCCTTGGGCTGGTAGGAGATCTTTTCCAGGACGAGCCCGGCCTTGCCGTCGTAACGCCAGCACATCCGCCAGGTCGTGCCACCGCTGAGCTTCTGCTCGATGCGGTAGGCGGCGGAGCAGTCGGCGGCCGGCGCCGGGGCTGCCTTCGGCTGGGCGGAGGCGGGGCCGGCGCCGGTCGTCGCGCCGGCGGCCAGCGCGGCCACGGACAGGCCCACGGCGGCGCCCCGGCGGGCGCGGCTGATTCTCCGCGGCCGGGAACCGCTCATCGAACTCTTTACGCGCATGAAGAAGTGACTCCCTTACAGGAGGTACAAGTACGTGGGGTGCGAGTTGGAAAAGTGAACGGAGGCGTTTCAGCCGATGTCGAGCTTGGCGACCTTGCGGGCGCTCAGGTCGATCACGAAGGACCGGGCGTCGATCCAGGGTCCGTTCTTGACCTTCGGGAACAGCCGCACGCACCGGTGCTCACCGCACTTGTCCAGTACGGCGGGCTGGGCGCCCGGAGCGGCCCGGTACACGGCGCCGTTGAGCAGCAGCTGGTCCGGCGAGGTGAGCTCCTTGCCGGTGGCGTCCTTGTAGTCCGCCTTCATGTCCGCGCCCAGCGGGTCGGCCATCAGCAGCTTCGCCGCCTCGGCGTACTCGGCACGGCCCAGCGGGGGCTGGACGCCCTGCTCGGTGGAGGTGTGCTCGACCTTGCCGGTGTCGAGGTTGACGGTCCTGGTGACGAGTGCGTCCGTCTTGTAGTCGTAGAACGACACCTCGGCCCGGCGCGCCGCCTTCGTGCCGTCCACCTCGTCGGGCTCGGGCTCGGCGAGGTCGACGCCGATCTGCTGCGGGCCCCGTTCGCCCTCGACGTTCTCGCCGGAGGTGCGCAGCGGCGAGTTCGCGGCGAGCTGTGCGGCGCGGGCCAGCTCGTCATCGGTCAACGGGTCGTTGCCCGTGCCCTTCTTCCCCTCGGTCGGTGCCTCTTCGACGGTGCCCGGCGGCACCGCGGCGGCCCCCTGTCCCTCAGCCGCCTGCTGGGCGGCGCGACCGTTGCCGGCCGCTCCGGTTTCGTCGGCCCCGGCCGTCCCCGGCAGGGTGACCGCGACCATCACGGCGGTCCCCGCCACCGCGATGGCCGTACCCGCCACCACCTTGCCCAGATGGCGGTGCACTATCTTGCGCACATCTTCCCCCTACTCCCCGTATGTCCCCGGGAGTATGTATTGGCCCCACTGGTTCGGCATACCGGGTATGCCTGGTCGATCGGTAAGAGGGGCCTGAGTCATGGGTGGTTCCATCACTTTCGGGGAGACTCGATGTCAAGGCTCCCCCGACGGCGCGCTCGAGCTGAAAGAGTCGAATCCATGCAGGTCTGGCCTGGAGAGGCATATCCACTCGGTGCCACCTACGACGGCGCCGGCACCAACTTCGCGGTCTTCACCGAGGCCGCGGACCGAGTAGAGCTGTGTCTGCTGCACGACGACGGCTCGGAGACGGCGGTGGAACTGCGCGAGAGCGACGCCTTCGTACGGCACGCGTACGTGCCGGGCGTCATGCCGGGGCAGCGGTACGGCCTGCGGGTGCACGGCCCGTACGCCCCCGAGCGCGGCTTGCGCTGCAACTCCGCGAAGCTGCTGCTCGACCCGTACGCGAAGGCGATCAGCGGCTCCATCGGCTGGGGCGAGGAGGTCTACGGCTACCACTTCGACGAACCCGACAGACGCAACGACCTGGACTCGGCGCCGCACACGATGTCGTCGGTCGTGGTCAACCCGTACTTCGACTGGGGCGACGACCGGCGCCCGCGCACCGACTACCACCACACGGTGATCTACGAGGCCCATGTGAAGGGCCTCACCATGCGGCATCCGGGGCTGCCCGAGGAGCTGCGCGGCACCTACGCAGCCCTGGCGCACCCGGCGGTCATCGAGCACCTCACCGAGCTGGGTGTGACGGCCCTGGAGCTGATGCCGGTCCACCAGTTCGTCAACGACCACCGGCTGGTCGACATGGGCCTGAACAACTACTGGGGCTACAACACCATCGGCTTCTTCGCCCCGCACAACGCGTACGCCTCCTGGGGCGACCGCGGCCAGCAGGTCCTGGAGTTCAAGTCGGCGGTGCGGGCGCTGCACGAGGCCGGCATCGAGGTCATCCTGGACGTGGTCTACAACCACACCGCCGAGGGCAACCACCTGGGCCCCACGCTGTCCTTCCGGGGCCTGGACAACCCGCAGTACTACCGCCTGACGGACGACCCGCGCTACTACATGGACACCACCGGGACCGGGAACTCGCTGCTCATGCGGTCCCCGCACGTCCTTCAGCTGATCATGGACTCACTGCGCTACTGGGTCACCGAGATGCATGTCGACGGCTTCCGTTTCGACCTCGCGGCCACCCTGGCCCGGCAGTTCCACGAGGTGGACCGGCTGTCGTCGTTCTTCGACCTGGTGCAGCAGGACCCGGTGGTCTCCCAGGTGAAGCTGATCGCCGAGCCGTGGGACGTCGGCGAGGGCGGCTACCAAGTGGGCAACTTCCCGCCGCTGTGGACCGAGTGGAACGGCAAGTACCGCGACACCGTACGGGACCTGTGGCGCGGCGAGCCGCGGGCGCTCGCGGAGTTCGCGTCCCGGCTGACGGGCTCGTCCGACCTGTACCAGGACGACGGACGGCGCCCGCTCGCCTCGATCAACTTCGTCACCTGCCACGACGGCTTCACGCTGCACGACCTCGTCGCGTACAACGACAAGCACAACCACGCCAACGGCGAGGACAACCGCGACGGCGAGAGCCACAACCGGTCCTGGAACTGCGGGGCCGAGGGCGAGACCGACGACCCGGCCGTCCTGGAGCTGCGCGCCCGCCAGATGCGCAACTTCATCGCCACGCTGATGCTGTCCCAGGGTGTGCCGATGCTCAGCCACGGCGACGAGTTCGCCCGCACCCAGCACGGGAACAACAACGCGTACTGCCAGGACAGCGAGCTGGCCTGGGTGGAGTGGCCGGACCCCGCGGGGGACGCCGAGGAGGACGGCACCGAGGGCGGCGAGGAGGACACCCGCGGGGCCGACGGCGGGCTGCTCGCTTTCACGCGCGCGATGGTGTGGCTGCGACGGGACCATCCGGTCTTCCGCAGGCGGCGTTTCTTCCACGGGCGTCCCGTGGAGGGCACCCATGACGACCTCTCGGACATCGCCTGGTTCACCCCGCAGGGCAAGGAGATGACCCAACGGGACTGGGACCGGGCCCAGGCGTCGGCCCTGACGGTGTTCCTGAACGGCAACGCGATCTCGGAGCCGGGCCCGCGCGGGGAGCGCATCAGCGACGACTCGTTCCTGCTGATGTTCAACGCCTCACCCAAGACCCTCGACTTCGTCGTGCCGGTCAATCACGGGCGCCAGTGGCAGGTGGTCGTGGACACCGCCCGGCCGGATGGGGCGCCGGAGGGGGCGGGGGCGAAGGTGCAGGCCGGGGACCGATTGAGGCTGGTGGACCGGAGTATGACGGTGTTGCAGCGGCCGGTGTAGGGCTGATGGGCGGGGGGTGGGGTGGGGACGGCAGCGCCCCACCCCACCCCCACCTCATGGGTCCACGTGGCGGCGGCGATGACACGAAAGGCGGCAGGACGGGTACGTAGCTCTGCATGACACCTGAGCGACCTGACCCGACGGTGCCGACCGCCACCTACCGGCTCCAGTTGCAGCCCTCGTTCCCCTTCGGGGCCGCGGCGGCGGCCGTGCCGTACCTGGCTTCGCTCGGCGTCTCGCATCTGCACCTGTCCCCCGTGCTGGAGGCGGTCCCGGGGTCGGGGCACGGCTATGACGTCGTGGACCACGCGCGCGTGCGTGCGGAACTGGGCGGCGAGGACGGCCTGCGCGCGCTGGCGCGCAGCGCGCGCGAGCACGGTCTGGGGCTGGTGGTGGACATCGTGCCCAACCACATGGCCATGGCCCCGCGCCACAACCGCGCGCTGTGGGAGGTGCTGCGCGAGGGCCCGAAGTCGCCGTACGCGCGCTGGTTCGACATCGACTGGGAGGCGCAGGGCGGCCAGGTGCTGCTGCCGGTGCTCGGGGGCCCGCTGGGCGAGGAGCTCTCCCACATGGCGGTGGACGGCGAGGTGCTGCGCTACCACGACCATGTGTTCCCGCTGCGCGAAGGCACCGAGGACCTGCCGCTGCCGCAGCTCCTGGACGCCCAGTGGTACCGCCCGGCGTGGTGGCGGCTGGCTCGTACGGAGCTGAACTACCGGCGGTTCTTCAGCATCTCGGAGCTGATCGGGGTGCGGGTGGAGGATCCGGAGGTGTTCGAGGCCACGCATGCCAAGATCCTCCAGCTGCTGCACGACGGTGTGATCGACGGACTGCGCATCGACCACCCCGACGGCCTCGCCGATCCCGACGCCTACCTCCGGCGGCTGCACGAGGCGACCGGCGGACGCTGGACCGTCGTGGAGAAGATCCTGTCGGACGGGGAGCGGCTGCCGGCCTCCTGGCCCGTGGCCGGCACCACCGGCTACGACGCCCTGCGGCACGTCGACGGCCTGTTCACCGACCCGGCGGGCTTCGCTGAACTCCTCGCCCGGTACCGGCGGTTCGCGGCCCCGCAGACGGACCGCGGTGGGGACTGGGGAGCGACGGTGCGGCGAGCGGCCTACAAGGTGCTCACGCACGAGCTGGCCACCGAGATCGACCGGCTGACACGAGTGGCGAGCCGGGTGTGCGCCAGCTCCCCGGAGCCGGCCCTGCGCGACCGGGCGCCCTGGGCACTGCGCACCGCCCTCGAGGAACTCCTCGTCCGGATGGAGGTCTACCGGCCGTACGCCTCGGGGGACGCCTCCCGCGTGGTCACCGAGGAGGCGGCGGCCGAGGCGCGGCTCGCCTTCGTCGTGCCGGAGGAGGCCGGTGCGGTCGACGTCATGCGCGAGCTGGTGCTGGGGCGGGCCGGTGACGGGCCGGACCATGTGGAGTTCCGGACGCGGTTCGCGCAGACGGCGTCGGCACTGCGGGCCAAGTCGGTGGAGGACACGGCGTTCTACCGCTATGTGCCCCTGCTGTCGGCGACCGAGGTGGGCGGCGATCCGGGGAGCCCGGCGGTCTCGCCCGAGGAGTTCCACGCGTACTGCGCGCGCGTGCAGCGCGATTGGCCCGCGTCCGGGACGGTCGTGTCGACGCACGACACCAAGCGCAGTGCGGACGTACGGGCCGCGCTGGCCGTACTCACCGAGTGCCCCGAGGTATGGGCGGACCTGCTGGCCGAGGTGACGGGTGAGGGCGAGGGCGTACCGGACGCCCAACTGGCGTGGGCCGCCTGGCAGACGGTGTTCGGGCTGGGTGAGGCGGCCGGGGACCGGGTGCGGGGGGCCCTGCTGAAGCATGTGCGCGAGGCCGGGCTGTTCACCAGCTGGACGGAGCAGGAACCGCCGTACGAGGACGCGGTGGCGGCGTTCGTGGCGGCGGGGCCGTGCGGGGCGCCGGGCGAGCGTGTGACCGCCTTCCGGAGCCGTCTGGCGCCGCACATCTCGGCCAACGTGCTCGGCATGGCCCTGGCCCAGCTGACCATGCCGGGCGTCCCGGACGTCTATCAGGGCACCGAGGGCGAGTACCGGGCACTGGTGGACCCGGACAACCGGCGGCCCGTGGACTTCCCGCACAAGGATCCCGGCGAGAAGGGCGCGGTGACCGCGGCGGCGCTACGGCTGCGCAGGCGGCGCCCCGAGGTGTTCGGAGAGTCGGCGTCGTACACGCCCCTGACGGCACAGGGACCGTCGGCAGCGCACTGCGCGGCCTTCGTGCGCTCCGGAGAGGTCGTCACCGCGGTGACGCGTCTGTCGCTGCGGCTGGCACAGGCGGGCGGATGGCGCGACACGACGCTGCCGCTGCCGCCGGGTCGGTGGGCGGACGTGCTGGCTCCGGAGCGCGAGTTCTCGGGGCACGCGCGCGTGGCGGAGCTTTTCGAGGGGATGCCGGTGGCGTTGCTGGAACGGGTCGAGGAGGAGTCGGCGTAATTCCGGCCGACGGCTGGATCGGTGGGCCGCCGGGGCGCCGGGCAGCCGGGCCGCCGGGCCGCCGGGCGATCGTGCTGCCGGGCGATCGTGCTGCCGACGGCCCCTCCGCACGGCTCCTCGGGCGCGTACGACGGCGCCGCACGCCCCGGCCTCACGCCTGCGAGCGGCTCGCACCCGCGCGCGCTCCAGGGCCCGTGTCAGACGGTCGGCGCGTGGTGACGGGGGACGGCGCTCTCCCCTTCACTCTCCCCGGACGTACACCTGTTCCCCCTCGTGCCGTGTGGTGCCGTCTCTCGTGGCGTCGCGTGCCGTCGCTCCCGGCCCGGAAGTCACCCTCGCCCCACGGCAGAACGGAACCGCCGGCCCCGGATGCCTTCGCCCCCGCCTCTCAGGAGCCAATGCAACCGGGCGCCCTCTGGAGGCGCCCCGCGAACTCCTTGACACCTCAACCAGACCGTGGGGTACTGCGGATTGCGAAGCCAGGCGGATGTGACGGGGGTGAGTCTCCTGCCGGAGCTGCGCTATCTCGCCCTTCCCGAACTGGTCCGGTCCGCCCGGGCGCTGGCCGCGCACCGGCCCGGCCTGTGCACGCTGAGACAAGTGGGGACCTCCCGGGCCGGCAGGCCCCTCCAACTGCTGTCCATGGGTCATGCCCGGCGTGCCGTGCTGGTGGTGGCGGGCGCCCACGCCAACGAACCCACGGGCAGTTCCACCCTCCTCGCGGTCGCCGAACGCGTCCTGCGCGAACCGGAGTTACGCACCGACACCTCGTGGCACTTCCTGCTGTGCGCCGACCCGGACGGAGCGAGCCTGCACGTCACCCCGGCCCCACGCAGCCTGTACGACTACCACCTGGGTTTCTTCCGGCCGGCGGCCGAGGAGCAGCCGGAGTGGGCGCCGGCCGCGCTGCCGCCGGACCGGCTGCCGCCCGAGACGCGCGTTCTGACCCGCGTCATCGACGAGCTGCGCCCCTACCTCCAGGTGACCTTGCACGGCACCGACCTGGGCGGCAGCTGGGTGCAGTTGACGAAGGACGTGCCGGGTCTGGCAGAGCCGTTCGCGAAGTCCGCTGCGGAACTGCACATCCCGGTGGAGACCGGCGCTTCGGACGCGGCGGGCTGGCCCGCGGCCGGACCCGGGGTGCACGTGATGCCCGCGCCGGGAGCGGGCGCGGCGTATCCGAGCATGCCGGACGACGCCCGCAGCAGCACCTGGTACCACGTGCACCGGTACGGCGGTCTGACCGCGGTCGTCGAGGTGCCGATGTGGGCGAGCGACCTGGTGGACGATCCGGCGCCGCATCCGGACCCAGCCGGGGCGATGCGGCGGCTGGCCGCGCGACTGCGGCAGGACGGTCTGGAGGTGGAGCGGGTGTTCCGCGAGGCTCTTCCCCGCCTGGACGGCTTCGAGGGGCCCCTGTTACGGGCGGCGAAGTGGGCCCTGGAGCTGGTGCCGGGGCTCGCCGCCGACTGGATGCACACTCCACCGGCCAACGACACCAGGGCGTACATCGGGAGTGTGGACGCCTTCGGGCGGAGGCTGCCGCTGCGCGCCGCGGCGATGCTGCTGCGGGTCCTTCAGGAAGCGGGCGACAGCGCGGCGCCGCGCCTCGATCACCGGGTGGCGACCTGGAGCGACGCCTTCGCCGAACGCTTCCGTGCCCGCTGGGTGCCGTTGGAGCACCAGATCGAGCACCAGTCCCGTACGGTCCTCGCGGCGGCCTTGCACGCGCGTGACCGGGCGGCGTGAACGGCCCGCGTGGCCCAGCGGCGTGACCGGGCCGCGTGACCGGGCGGTCTGACCAAGCAGCGTGAAGCGCCGCGCCACGCGCGCGTGCGGCACCGTGAGCAGGCGCAGGCGGCGTCAGCCGTCCACCGCGAACACCGCACCCGTGCGGGCCGCCAGTCCGCATCCGTTCGAGAACGTCTCGTGGTACTCGACGGGCCGGCCGTTCCACTCTCCGCGCGCGTGGGCGGTCACCGGCGCGTAGATCATCGGGCAGAAGGCCTCCGGGCGCTCGAGCCGGCGGATGTCACCGCCGACCCGGTCGAGCTCGGCGCAGGCCTCGGCGGCCTTGCGGTGGCCCTGGGGCGGGTCGCACAGCAGCAGCCTGCCGGGGGCATCGGCGTGGTGGCGTTCGCCGCGGGTGACCGTGACGAAGAGCCAGTTGCCGCTGTCGGATTCCTGGGCCGCCGCCTGGGGCACGGCCGTGCCGAGAGCGAGGGCGGCGGCTGCGGCGAGCAGACCGCCTCGTAGCACTGTGATGCTTAGGGTCATTCCCGATGCATCGGCACGGCGGCACCGGCATTCCAGCCCGACTCACCCGAACGGGAGCACGCGGGCGCGTACCGTCCGGCGAGTTCGAACGTGGCGAGCACGACCCGCGACTGGTACTCCACCTGGCGCGCGACCGGGATCCAGCGGGCGCCGCAGCCGTCACGGTAGTCCTCGCACCACTCGTCGAGCAGCCGGTCCAGCTCCGGCAGCGCCCCCACCGGATCGCGGTCGGCGCTCGTGACGAGCTGGTGCAGCAGCCCGGCCGTACGCAGGGCGAGGCGGCGGCCCGCTATGCGCAGCGCGGCCAGGTGGGCGGTGCTGAGCGGCGGGAGGGGGCGGGCGCCGACGGTGACCGGGACGTCGGGGTCCCAGGTGTCGGCGAGCCCGGGGCAGACCAGTAAATAGTCGTCGACGGGGGCGAGCAGCCGGGCCGTCTCCGTGCCGACGGGCAGATGTGGCCGCAGTCGCGCCAGCAGCCGGTCCAGGACCCGGGCATCGTGGCGCAGGGTGTGGCTCACCATGCGCAGGACCGTTTCCTCATCGGCGTGCGGAGCGCCGTCCTCCACGGCCGGTACGCCCCACATGGGGGCCTCGACGACGGCCGTGATCGTGCCGTGCCGGTGTGGATGGAACCAGGTCGACTCGACGGCCGCCTCGGTGATGGCCGCGGCGAGGTCGCCCCGGCGCGGCCTCGGGATGCGGTAGACGGCGGGCCCCAGTTCCGGCCAGTAGAGGGTGTCGTACGGGCCGAGCTCGCGTGGGATGCCGAGGCGGGCGGCGCTGTGCGCGACCCGCTGGGCGAGACCGGGGAGGTCGTGGGTCAGCTCGACGAAGCCGCCGCCGACGTCGACGCCGTGCAGGGAGCACTGGAGGAAGGGCCGCAGTTCGTCCTGGAGGTCGAGCAGGGCGCGGGTCTCGGGCAGCGTGGCGGCGGACGCGCCGTCGGGCAGCCATTCGGGCTGCTCCAGGAAGCCGGGCCGGAAGAAGTGCCGGA
Organism: Streptomyces sp. M41; assembly: GCF_043673425.1. NCBI lineage: Bacteria > Bacillati > Actinomycetota > Actinomycetes > Kitasatosporales > Streptomycetaceae > Streptomyces > Streptomyces sp. M41. The sequence continues at coordinate 84,961 of NZ_JBIMKE010000002.1, forward strand.
AGTAGCCGCCCAGGGCGTACGGGCCGTGCAGCCAGCCCTCGTTGCGGCGCAGGCCGTCGGGGTCCAGGCACAGCAGCAGGTTCCAGGTGGCGTCGGCGCCCTCGTGCAGGCGGGGGTCGGCCAGGACGCGTTCGGCCAGTCGCAGTACGGTCGCGCCGCCGACCGGTTCGTTGGCGTGCGGGCCGGCCACGACGAGGACCTGGCGGCTGCCGTGTCCGACGGACAGCAGCCACAGGGGTGTGCCGGCGCGGGACGCCCCCACGCGACGCAGCCGCGCGTCACGGGGCCGGCGGGCGACGAGCGCGGCTGCGCGGGCGCCCAGCTCGTCGACGGTCGGGTAGCGCAGGAGGGGCGGCAGGGCACACCTCCACAATGTGGTGCCGTCGATTCACCTGGTGTGCATGGTGTACGCACAGTCAGTCACGACTTGACGAGTACGTCAACACCGCAGAAGGTCAAAGGGACTTGACTCAACGCGTCAAGTAAAGCCAAGGCCACAGCTGCGGTTCGGCTCAGTGCGCGGCGATCCGGAACGACATCCGGCCGAACCCGACCTGGTCGCCCTCGCGGACCACGACGGCACCGATGACCCGGCGTCCGTTGACCGTGGTGCCGTTGGTGGAGCCGAGGTCGCGCAGGACCCACATGCCGGCCTGATGACTCAGTTCGGCGTGCACCCGCGACACGGTCTCGTGGGTCAGCCGCAGCCCGTTGGCGGGGTCACGGCCGATGCGCAGCGGATGGCCGGCACCGGGATGCGGCAGCAGCAGCTTGGGCAGCCGCTCGGCCTGCCAGGCCCGGCGCAGCCGTACGGTGAAGCCGGAGAGCGCCTCGACGGTGCCGAACACCAGACGCGACATCCGGCTCTCGACGGGCAGGTCGGCGGTGAGCACGGCGAGCTCGTCGGCGCGGCGGGCGGCGAGGGCGAGCTCCATGCGGCGCACGAACGTGTCGTGCGAGAGCCGGCCCATGGCGACGCCGTCGCGGAGCACCTGAAGCGCCTTGTCGCGCTCCGCGTCGGAGAGCCGCGCGGGGTACGTGTTGAACTCGAAGGACGACGTCACGGTGCTGATTGTCGGTCAGTGGACCCCAGGTGTCCAGAAAACAGGGAAACGGCCGCCACGCGCGCGTGATCGGCGGGACCGGCCGCGACACCCGCCGCAAAAGGGAAGATTCAAAAGCGGATTGATCTCGTTTGGAGCACCATGGACGGGCTACATCACGGTGAGCAGACGAAGGGGAACCGTCCGTGCAGTTCGAGGTGTGGGCACCGCAGGCCGGCCGTGTGACGCTCCATTGCGAGGGCGCCACGCACGCGTTGCAGCGCGATCCCGATCGCGCGGGATGGTGGTGGGGGGAGGCGGAGGCACGGGACGGGACACGGTACGGCTTCGCGCTGGACGACGGCCCCGTGCTGCCCGATCCGCGCTCCCGCAGGCAGCCGGACGGCCCGGACGGGCTGAGCGCGGTCGTGGACCAGGGGCGGTACACCTGGCGGGTCGAGTGGCCGGGGCGCCCGCTGCCGGGCGCCGTGCTGTACGAGCTGCATGTCGGCACGTACACGCGTGAGGGCACGCTGGACGCGGCCGCCGAGCGGCTCGACCACCTCGCCGAACTGGGTGTGACACACGTCGAGTTGATGCCGTTGAGCCCTTTCCCCGGCCGGCACGGCTGGGGCTACGAGGGCGTGTCGCTGTGGGCCGTGCACGAGCCGTACGGCGGCCCCGAGGCGCTGAAACGCTTTGTCGACCGGGCGCACGAACTGGGCCTCGGTGTGGTGCTCGATGTCGTCCACAACCACTTCGGCCCGTCGGGGAACCATCTGCCCGCCTTCGGGCCCTACCTCACGGACACGCATCACACGCCCTGGGGCTCCGCCGTCAACCTGGACGCGCCCGGCTCCGACGAGGTGCGCGCCTATCTCGTGGACAGCGCGCTGGCCTGGCTGCGGGACTACCGACTCGACGGGCTGCGTCTGGACGCGGTGCACGCGCTGGTGGACACGCGCGCGTGCCACTTCCTGGAGCAGCTGTCGACGGCCGTCGACGCCCTCGCCGCCGACGCCGGCCGGGCGCTGTTCCTGATCGCCGAGTCCGACCTCAACGATCCCCGGTTCATCACCGCGCGCGAGGAGGGCGGCCTCGGTCTGCACGCCCAGTGGAACGACGACTTCCACCATGCCCTGCACAGCGCGCTGACCGGTGAGTCGCAGGGCTACTACGCCGACTTCGGCCGAGCCCCGATGACGGCCCTCGCCAAGACCCTGACGGGCGGCTACTTCCACGACGGCACGTACTCCAGCTTCCGGGGGCGCCGCCACGGGCGCCCGCTGGACCGCACACGCGTGGGCGCGCACCGCCTCCTCGGCTACAGCCAGACCCACGACCAGGTGGGCAACCGCGCCCAGGGCGACCGCCTGGCCGCCGCGTTCCTGCCGGGGTCGCCCGGGCTGCTGGCCTGCGCGGCCACGCTGACGCTGACCGCGCCGTTCACCCCGATGCTGTTCATGGGCGAGGAGTGGGCTGCGGGCACGCCCTGGCAGTTCTTCACCGACCACACCGACCCGGAGCTCGCCGAGGCGGTACGGCGGGGCAGACGCCGTGAGTTCGCGGCGCACGGCTGGGCCGAGGAGGACGTGCCCGACCCGCAGGACCCGGCGACCCGGGATCGCTCCTGCCTCGACTGGTCCGAGCCCGAGCGCGAGCCCCACGCGCGCGTGCTGGCCTGGTACCGCCGTCTGATCGCGCTGCGCCACGAGCACCCCGACCTCACGGATCCCGACCTGGCCGACATCAAGGTGGCCTACGACGAGCGGGAGCGCTGGCTCGCCTTCCGCCGTGGCGACGTACGCGTGGCGGTCAACCTCGCCGGGGAGCCCGCCGCGATCCCGCTGGGGCCCCGCACGGCGACCGTACTGGCCGCGTGGGAGCCCGTGGAGGCGCCGGGTGCGGACGGGGTGCTCCAGGTGCCCGGGGAGTCGGCTGTGGTGCTGCTGCAGGGCTGAGCGGCCACCGCCGGTCCCGCCCGCCCGGAGCCGGACCGGAGCCGGGCGGTCCGGGTCCGGCCTCCCGGCCACCCGGCCACCCGGCCTACGGCTCGTCCGCGCCCTCGTCCTCCCTGAACTCCGTCACCCGCTCCAGCAGGATCGCCTCCCAGGCGTGCCGCAGCTGGGTCCGCAGCAGGGGCGCTGGCGTCTCGCCCTTGCCCTCGAGACGGTCCGCGAGGCGGGTCACGGCGTCGCAGCGGGCCAGCCAGAGGCCGCGCAGACAAGGGCGGGCGCCGTAGCCGGCCAGGGTGGCGGCGCGGACGGCGGCCGGGGAGCCGACGGCGAGGGCCAGGCCGGCGATGTCCTCGGCGGGGTCGCCGACGACCGAGTCGGCCCAGCCGAGGACGCCGCGCACCCGGCCGTCGACGCCGACGACGAGGTGGTCGCCGGTGAGGGCGTGGTGGACGAGGGTCGCGGTGCCGGGCTGGGCGGCCAGCTGCACGGCGGCCGGCTGGGTCAGCTGGCGCATCCGGGCCGCGTCGAACTCGTCGGCGGCGGCGAGGCGTCCGGCGGCGCTCTCGGCGGCCCTGCGCAGGGCTTCCAGGGAGCGCGGGGCGGTACGGGGCACCCCGAGCGTCTCGGCCTGCCGTACGGGGACCTCGCGCAGCCCGGTGAGCAGGCCGGCGAGGTCGGCCTCGCCGACGGCGGACACGTCGTGCTCGCCGCCCGAACCACCGGGCACCTTGGCGTCCAGGGTGTACGTGAGGCCGGGCGCCCACTCCCCGTACGCGACGCTCGTCGGCACCGCGACCGGGACGTGCGGGCGGACGAGGTCGCGCAGGCGCAGCTCGCGGCGCTGGCTGACGGCGGCCTCACGGTCGGGGGCGAGGCGCAGCACATGGCGGGCGCCGACCAGCCAGGTGGCGGGTTCGGCGCCCGGGGAGGCGGGCCGGATCTCGGGGCCCGCCGAGCCGCCGGCGCCGTCCTTGAGCAGGGAACGGACCAGTCGTCGGACGGTGTCCGCGGTGGGTGTCGGTGCCTGGGTCATGGTCGCGCCGTTGTCGCTCGGGGGTCTACGGGGGCTCCTTGCTCCGGGTCGCCGGCCGGGTCAGCCGACCAGGACCATCTCGCGGGTCGTGTCGTTCAGCCGCCGGCCGCCGTCCTCGGTGACGGTCACGATGTCCTCTATGCGCACTCCGAAGCGGCCGGGCAGGTAGACGCCGGGTTCCACGGAGAAGCACATGCCGGGCACGAGGGGCTGCTCCTCGCCCTCGATCATGTACGGCGGTTCGTGCGTGGTGACGCCGATGCCGTGCCCGGTGCGGTGGATGAAGTACTCGCCGTACCCGGCGTCCGCGATGACCGCGCGGGCGGCTCGGTCGACGTCCTGGCAGGCGGCGCCCGGCCGCACGGCGCGAAAGCCTGCCTCCTGGGCCTCGCGCACCAGGTCGTGGACGCGGCGCTCCTCGTCGGTGGGTTCCCCGACGTGCACGGTGCGGGAGGTGTCGGAGCCGTAGCCGTCCTTCAGACCGCCGAAGTCGAGGACGACCATGTCGCCGCGCTCGATCACGCGGTCCCCGACTTCGTGGTGCGGGTCGGCGCCGTTGGGTCCGGAGGCGACGATGGTGAAGTCGACCTGGGAATGGCCGAACCGGCGCAGCAGACCGGCGAGGTCGGCCGCGACCTCGGACTCCCGGCGACCGCCGAAGGGAACCTTCAGGATCTCCTCGAACGTCGCGTCCGCGGCCCTTCCCGCAGCCGCCATCAGCTCCAGTTCGGCGGCGTCCTTGACGGCCCGCAGCATCGGCAGGACGTCGGTGAGGGAGGCGTAGGAGGTACCGGGCAGTGCCTTCTGGAGGGCCAGCAGGTGCATCGCCCAGGCGTTGTCGCTGATGCCGAACCGGCCGCCGGCGTCGAGGAGGGCGGCGGTGGCGGCGTAGGGGTCCTTGCCGTCGGTCCAGTCGCGCAGGGTGAGGCCGGGCGCGCCGGCGGCCTTCGCGGCGTCCGGGGCCTCCAGGGCGGGGACGACGAGGACGGGGTCCTGGCCGGGGACGAGGACCAGCAGGGTGAGGCGTTCGGTCTCCGCGGTCGGCGCGTAACCGGTGAGCCAGACGAGATCCGGGCCGGGAGCCACCAGGAGACCGGCCAGCCCGGCGTCGGCGGCCGTCCGCGCCGCACGTCGCATACGGGCCCGGTAGTCGTCGGCGGTGAAGGGCGCGGGTGCGGTACCGGTCATCCGGGCCTCCCTGGGCGCGATGAGGACTACGGGCAGCATCCTGCCCGGACGGCGGGGGCGGCGCGAGCCGGTCGGCGGGTTTTCATCGGCCGACGCCGTCCATGCCGGCCCGTGGGCGGGCACGGTGTCGGCTCTCCAGGGCCATGCGGACGCCGAGGAGCAGCGGTACTCCGCCGGAGACCTGTAAGGACGTGGCGAAGACACCGGTCTCGTTGCCGAGGACGGGGTCCTGACTCAGAGGACGGTCCTGGCTCAGAGGACGGCGTGGGCTCAGACGACGACGCCCGGGACCACCGTCAGCTGCTGGTAGCCGCCGCTGCGGTGGCGCACCGTCAGCACGGCCTCGCGGCCCGGGCGGGCGTCGGCGACCGCGCGCGCGAGGTCGGCGGCCGTGTCGATGCGGGTCCTGCCGAACGCGAGGATCACATCTCCCCTGATCAGACCGGCCGCGTAGCCGGGGCCGGGAACATGGACGCCGACCAGCCGGGCCCCGGGCTTCGCGTCGTCCACGGCCTCCACGCCCAGGGTCGCGACGACGGGCACCCGTGCGGTGGTCGGGGACGGTGCGGCCGAGGGACCGTGCTGTGCCGGGGTCGCCGGGCCTCCCGGAGCGCCGGGCCCGGGCTGTCGCTGGACTTCGGCGAGTCTGCTCATGCCGATCACGGTGACCCCCACGGTGCCGAGGCCGACCCCGGACAGCAGCAGGACCACTCCGAGCAGCACGGCGGCCAGGACGGTGGTGAGCCGACGGCAGCGTCCGCGGGGCGCGGCGTGCGGGCGCCGTGCGCCGGGGTCGGGCTTGGTGTCGTGATCGGGCCGCTGACCTGGCATGGGCTTGGGTCGCAACGCAGTCTGTTCCATCGGATCGCCTCCGGCTGGTGACTACCCTGCGCACCGGCGCACAACGAGCCACGATCGAGTGAGACTGACCGGTGGTCAACAGCGGGAAGCCATAGGCATCACGGCGGAAACGGGACGTCGGGCAGGGGGCGCTCGGCCTGAACCGCGACCGTGCGCCGGGGCGAAACGACCGGCGTCCACCCGGCCGGGGCGGTATGACGGGCGGGCACCCGGCGGGGGGCGGAACGACCGGCCGCCACCCGACCGGGCCGAAACGACCGGCGTCCACCCGGGCCGGGGCGGAGCGACCGGCGGCCACCCCCCTGCGCCCGCACCTCACAGCCGTTCGGCCAACGCCTGCGCGGCTCCCCCGAGCGCCCCCGCGTACACCAGTTCCGTCCGGTGCACGACACGCGGCTCCGCGACCGGCACCGCGACGGTGCCGGGCACCCCGGTGGCCGCCCGGCGCGGCAGCAGGGTCAGGCCGTGACCCGCCGCGGCCAGGGCGGTGAGGGCGCGCAGGTCGGCGCCCTCGTAGCGCAGGGCGGGCCGGAAGCCGTGGCCGCCGTTCGCGGCGCGCAGGTGGGTGAGCGGCAGGCCCGCGTCGGGGGCGTCCAGCCAGCGGGCGTCGGCGAGGTCGTCGAGACGCAGGCCCGGGCGCCGGGCGAGCGGGTGGCCGTCGGGCAGCAGGACACACACCGGCTCCTCTCCGATGCCGTGGCTGGTCAGCGGTGCCACGTCGGGCAGCCGCAGCGGGTCGCTGGGGGCGGTGAGGCCGTCCACGAGGCCGACGTCCGCGGTGCCGGTGGCGACGGCCGCGGGAATCTCGTCGCGCGGCAGCACGCGCAGGGTGGTGCCGGAGGCCGGCAGGGCGGCCAGGACGCGGGGTGAGAGCGCGGTCGGGGTGGCCGCGAGGGTGAGTTCGTGGCGGGGCGCGGCAGCCAGCCGTACGACGTCCGCGCGGGCCGCTTCCAGGCGCAGCAGCAGGGGGCCGGCGTGTTCCAGGAGCCGCTCGCCGGCCGCCGTGGGCGCGACGGGGCGACGGGTGAGCAGGGGGGCTCCGAGGTCCTGTTCGAGTGCGGCGATGTGCTGGGACACCGCCGACTGGGTGTAGCCCAGCTCGCGGGCGGCCTCGGAGAAGGAGCAGAGGCGGGCGACGGTGACGTAGGTGCGCAGCAGGTGCGGGTCCATGCCGGACAGCATCCCGGACGGCATCAGTTCTGCTTATCGCGGGTGCATGGATCATCGTTGGACCTGAAGTGCGGGACGCGCCCAGGATGAGGGCCATGACGAACGCCGCCGCGCGGCCGGCCCGGCTCGCCCTGGTCGGGGACCGCTCCCCCAACGTCGCCTCGCACACGCGCGTGCCGCTTCTGCTGGACGCCCTCGCGCAGCGCGAACGGCTCGTGCTGGACGCCTACTGGATCCCGTCGCGGGACGCGGAGACCGAGGACGCGGTGCGCGGCTTCGACGCCGTGTGGGTGCTGCCCGGCAGCCCCTACCGCAGCGAGGCGGGCGTGCTGCGCGCGATCCGCACCGCGCGGGAGGCGAAGATCCCCTTTCTCGGCACGTGCGGCGGCTTTCAGCACGCCCTCCTCGAGTACGCGCGTGACGTGTGCGGCCTGACCCGTGTGGCCCACGCCGAGAACGACCCCGGCGCCGACGACTTCCTCATCGAGCCGCTGGCGTGCTCGCTGGTCGGCCACGAGGCGGCCGTGCGGATCGAACCCGGTTCGCTCGCCCACGCGGTGACCGGCTCGGAGCGGACCGTCGAACGCTACTTCTGTGCCTACGGCCCCTCCCGCCATCTCGCCGTCCTGCGCGCCCACGGGCTGCGCTTCTCGGGACACGACGAGGACGGGCACGTGCGGATCGCCGAACTGCCGGGCCATCCCTTCTTCCTGGCCACTCTCTTCCAGCCGGAGTTGTCCGGCGACGACGCCTCGTACCCGCATCCGGTCGTCCGGGCCCTGGCACGAGCCGCCGTCGCCCACGCCGCGGAGGCGGTTCGGCAGAGCGTGTAGCGGTCGGCGGGGCAGATGTGCGGCGCTCGGCCGGGACTCGTTGTCAGTGGCCGCTGTTACGTTCTGTGACATGACCGATCACGCGCTGCGGCTGCTCCGGCGGCATTCCCGCCTGGCCGAACTGGCCGCCTTCCCCTTCGGCTTCGACCTGGACCGTGCGGCCCATGGCCACGTCGAGGAGGTCCGCCTCGCCTCGGGCGGACCGCTGGAGGTGGTGGCGGGGGACGACACGGGCGGTACGTACTTCGTGTGCGCGGACGGCTCGATGCTGTACGCCGACTCGGAGGGCGGCGCCGGGATCATCGGCTCCGGTGTCGACGAGGCGCTCGAGATCATGATCGGCCTGCCCGGCTGGCACGAATACACGCTCCTGACGCCGGACGCGGGCGCGGAGGAGATCCTGGCGCGCGTCGCGGAGATCGAGAGCGAGATCCAGGAGAGCTACGGGTTCGATGAGGAGCGGGCCGAGCTCCGCGCCGCGCTGGGCCTGCCCGACCGCTCCCCGGTCGAGCTCGTGGGCATGCTGCATGCCGCTCTGCTGCGCACCGAACCGGACTTCGTGCTCCTCAACGCGCATGAGGGATGCGCGTACACACGCATCGGCCCGCCGAGCGGTCCACTGTGGGAGCCGGTCCTCGCGGCGGGCCACGCCGACCTCGCCCTGCTGCGGGCGGGCGACGGGGCGGCTTGGGATGCGGTCACGGATGATCCCGTGCGGCGTCGACTCGCTCTGCGGGCCGCGCAGTTCGACCGCGCCGAGGGCGACCTGGAGCTGCTGCGGCATCTGCTGCGGCACGAGACCAAGTCGTCGATGACGGACGAACTGCGGCTCGCGGCCGTGCTGGTGGGCCTGCGCGGGGACACCAGGGATCTGCCGTTGCTCCAGGAGGTGCGCGAGACGGACTTCGACACCGCGTGCGGCCTCGGCGGTATCCCCGCACCCGGCGCGAGTGCCGCCGAGTTGCGTGGCTGGGCGCAGGAGCTGGACGACTCGCTGTTCGGCACGGACCCCGCGGACGAGCCTTTGCACACATGGACCGACCTGGCCCGCGACCAAGGGATGACGGAACTCGCCCGGGTCGCGCTGATCCGGGACCTCGACGACATCGTGATGGACCAAAGCAGGCTCCGCCCGCCCGGCGCCCCGCGGTCGCGGGCCGCCGCCCCGCTGCGCGCGCTGGCCCGTGACTTCGAGGAGCTCGGCGACCACCTCCAGGCGTTGCGCGCCCAGCGCCTGTACAGCGCGTTGCAGGAATCCGCGTGGGACCGGGTCTCGGCCCTCCTGGAGCAGGCAGGTCTGGAGCGTGCGGCGAACCAGCTCCCCCGGTCCGCAGACACCTTGGCCGCTCTGCGCGGCATCCTGGCGGCGCCCGGAGACGATTCCCTGCGTCACTGGCAGGGCGTGAACCTCGGCCGCTTCATCGCCGAGGAACACTACGCACTGACCCGCGCCCTGTCCGAGGCCCGCCGGCCGGAGGAGTCCCGTGCTCTGCTCAAGGCCGCCGACGCGATACTCGGCGGGCTCTCGGAGAACGCCGCGCACGGCGTCCGAGAGCCCGCCGAGGAGACGGCCGCGCTGGTGCGACGGCTCGGCTGAGCGCGGGCACGCCCTCAGCGCAGGGCGGGGACGGCCGGCGGGCGGTCCGGGAGGAAGCCGTGGGCGCGGCGGGCCAGATACGGGGCCTTGTAGCGATCGACCTCCCGGTGCCAGTGCAGGATCCCGGACAGCCAGTTCTGAAGGTCGGTCACATAGTTCCCCATGATCTCCCGGGCCTCGGCCGAGAGTTTGAAGTCCTCGTACATGATGGGTAGTTCATGCGCGGCCACATGCTGGAACTGCTGCATGCGCTGGGTCATCAGGTCATGGACGACGTTCAGGGCGGTCGGGTAGTCGATGCTGAAGAAGTTCTGCACGACGAGGATGGCGTTGTGGATCTCACCCTCGTACTCGATCTCCTTCTGGTAGGAGAAGACGTCGTTGACCAGGCAGGCGTAGTCGATCGCGGCGTTCTCCAGGGAGCGGACGGGTCCGCTGCGGTACACCTCCGGCGGCACGGCGGGGCCGTGGCCCATCCGGCACAGGCTCAGGGTGAGGTCGGAGCCGAAGGTGGCGCGGCGCATCTCCAGGTAGTCGACCGGGTCGGGGATGCGGTTCTGGAGCTGGTTGGACAGCTCCCACACCCAGCTCTCGGTCATGACGTTCACCGCGTCCTTGAGGAAGCGCCGGTGCCGGGGGGTCATGTCCGCCGTGGTACGTGCCCACAGGTCGGTGAGTCCGCGTTCCATTGCGTCGAGCGGGACGGTGCCCACCTCGCCGTCGAGGGGCATGCACGCCGACAGCCGTCGGGTGGTCAGCCGGGCGGCGGCCAGGTCGCGACGCTGGCCGAACACGAGCGGATAGTAGTCGTCGCCGTAGGTGCCCCAGGCCAGCCATTGCGAGCTGAGGTCCAGCTCAGCGGGCGTCGCGTCGGGGTCCAGGCCGGCCGCGCAGAGCGGAAGGTCGTAGGCGGCGAGCTTGTCCTCGTCCCAGACGCCCTCATGGAGGATGCCCATGCGGTGCGTCCACTCGATGAGACGGCGCCGGGCGCCGTCCAGATGCGGGCTGAGTTCCACCTGGAAGGGCATGTAGAAGTCGGGCAGCCGGGATGGGCCGACCTTCTGGAACGGCACATGCGTGTAGGCACGCAGACGTTCGGCGCCGGCCGCCGCGAGCAGGGCGCTCATGTCGGCCGCGGAGGTGCCGGGGCCGGTCGGGCCCCGCCACGGCGAGGTGAGTTCGGCACGTTCGTTCATGTACCGGCTGGAGCGCATGTGCCACTCGTGGCCACCGGACTGCCAGTCCTGGAGCCCCCGGGTGTAGGCGGCTACCGCGGCGACCTCCTGGGGGGTCAGGCCCTGCTCGAGCGCGACTGCGGGGACCTCGGTGAGGGCGGTGTGCTCGAACTGGTGGAGGCGGGAGGTGAGGACGTCGTTGACGGTGTCGGCGGCCTCCTGGGTGGTGCAGCCGAAGAAGGTCTCCAGCACCAGGACACCGTTGCTGAGTTCGCCCTCGTCCTCCACCTCGCGCTGGTAGGAGAAGAGGTCGTTGCGCAGATGGACGCCGTCCGAGAAGGTCTCCATCAGGACCCGCAGCGGCCGCGTCTCGGCGACCGAGGCGGGGACTTCGGCCGTCGCGTACTCCACGAGGCCCGACGACCAGGGGGCGCCGCCCACCTTGCGGCGCATCTCGATGTACTCGACGGGGTTGGCGACACGGCCCTCGTTGATGTTGGACAGCTCCCACAACGACTCGTTGAGGAGGTGCTCGGTGGCGACGGCGAAGCGCCGGCGCCAGTCGGCCGACATCGAGGGCACCGTGCGCGTCCACAGGTCGGCGAGGCCCGCCTCGACCGGGTTCCGAGGCTCCGGCATCGGAGTCGACAGGTCCATCGGCATGAACAACGGGAGCCGGTCCAGATGGGCCTTGCCGCCGATGCGGTCCTGGGTGCGCTTGAAGAGCTCCAGGAAGTGGTCGTCGAAGAAGAAGACCCACACGTACCAGTCGGTGATGAGGGAGAGGGCGGGGCCGTCGCAGTCGGGGTGGGTGTAGGCGCAGAGCAAGCCGTAGTCGTGCGCGTCCAGGTCGGCCTGCTCCCAGACCCCGGACCCCTCCAGCATGCCCATCTCACGGGCCCACCGGGTCGAATGGGCGCGGGCCTCGTCGACATGTGGGTTCAGCCGCGCGGGATACGGCATGTAGAAGTGCGGGAGTTCGAAGGGCTGCTGCGTCATGGCCGGGGCCCTACCCCCGGTCCTCAACAGGCATCCACCGCCCGGGACATGATCACACCATCGCGTGAATCAAGGGCGAACCTGGAGCTCCGCCCGGACCGGCCCCTCTCCGCCGCACACCCGGTCCGCTAGGCCCTGTCGTCAAATTTCGTCGTCCGCCCGCACGGCAGGCGGGAATTTGACGACAGGGCCTAGGAGTGGGCCACGACCTCGCCCGCCGTGACCTGGGGCGGATTCGGGAGCAGGGCGGCGAGACGGTCCCGTACGAAGTCCCGCGCCCTGTCGGTCGACTCCTCGGCTCCGGCCCGGTCCTGGAAGACACCGGTCGACACCATCACCCCGCCCCCGGCGTCGGCCCAGTAGTAGGCCACGAAACCCTGGACCTGGCGCAGGAGCGGCACGAACTCCTCGTTCACCCGGCGCCCCGCCTCACCCGGGTCGGTCACGCCCTCGTACCGCCGGACCACTGCGTACATGGCTCAACTCCTCGTCTCGTGCATCGCGGTGCCGTCGTCCGCGCAGGCGTACCCGCCGTGGCGAGTGCTGGGTGCTCAGGCCGGCGTAAATCACTGGAAAAGCCCTGTCGATGATCCGATCGGAGGGCACACGAACCCTGCCGCGTCAATCTGCCGGTCTTAGCCGATGTACGCCACCTTGGTCGCATGGCCTCCTCCCCGCTCCCGCACGAGCCTCACGAGCCGCACGCCAGGGAAAGGACCGGGCAGCGGGCCGGCGGCGTCCCCGATGTGTTCGACCCCCGGCAGTACGCCACCGCAGTGCCCTACGACGCCTATCGCGTGCTGCGCGACCGTCACCCGGTGGCCTGGCAGGACGAGCCCGAGGTGCTGGGCTGGCCGGCCGGCCCCGGATTCTGGGCGGTGACCCGGCACGCGGACGTGGTGCGGGTGCTCAAGGACTCGACGACGTACTCCTCCCACCTCGGCGCGACGCAGATCCGTGACCCGGATCCGGAGGACCTGCCGTTCATCAGGCGGATGATGCTCAATCAGGATCCGCCGGCGCACGGCAGGCTGAGGCGGCTCGTCAGCCGGGCCTTCACCCCCGGCCGGGTCGACCGGTTCACCGACATCGCGCGAGGCCGGGCCCGTACGCTGCTGACGCGGGCGCTGGACATCGCCCGCGCGACCGACGGCACCGTCGACCTGGTCTCCGCCGTGACGGACGACTACGCCCTGCTCAACCTCGCCGACCTGCTGGGCGTGCCGGAGGGCGACCGCGGGCTGCTGCTGCACTGGACGCAGCGGGTCATCGGCTACCAGGACCCCGACGAGGCGGGCGCCCCGGTCCTGGACGCGCAGGGCCGGCCGGTCGATCCGCGGTCACCGGCGCTGCTGCGGGACATGTTCGACTACGCGGGGCAACTGGCCGCGCACAAACGCCGGTTCCCGGGCGACGATGTGATGACCACCCTCGCGCTGGACGCCGAACTCGACGGCCCCGAGCTGGCGATGTTCTTCTTCCTGCTCACGGTCGCGGGCAACGACACCGTCCGCAGCGCGGCGCCGGGCGGGCTGCTGGTTCTCGCCGAGCACCCGGAGGCGTATGCGCGGCTGCGCGCGGGCAAGGCGGGCCGGGCGCAACTGGACGCGGCCGTCGATGAGTTGCTGCGCCTGCACCCGCCGGTCCTCACCTTCCGCCGTACCGCCGCGCACGACACGGAGCTGGCGGGGCGGCGTATCCGCGCCGGTGACAAGGTGGTCGTCTTCCATGCCTCCGCCAACCGTGACGAGCGGGTCTTCACCGATCCGGACCGGCTCGACCTGTCCCGCACCCCGAACCCGCATGTCTCCTTCGGCGGCGGCCCGCACGTCTGCCTGGGCGCGCACTTCGCCCGGCTCCAGCTGCGGGCGCTCCACCGGGAAGCCCTGCGGGCCCTGCCGGTGCTGCGGCCCGCCGGTCCGCCCGGACGGCTGATGTCGAACTTCATCAACGGTCTGAAGTCGCTGCCCGTGCGGATCGTCTGAGGGCGGCCGGGCGAGCCGGTGCGGTCGTTCAGGTCCGCACCTGGATCAGCGCGTGTGTCCCGGCGGTCCGCCACTTCTGCCCCTGCGCCTCGACCAGCGCCGCCTCCGTGCCCGCGTCCAGCCCGGTGATCACGTCGGACTTCAGGGTGCGCAGGGCGGCGACCGGGCCGGGGAAGTGGGCGGTGACATCGGCGAACGGCGTGGTCGGCGGCCGGCTCCGGTCGCCGACGAGCCGGCGGTAGTTGAGGTCGCCCTTGACGACGGTGAGGGTGGCCGCGGCGAGCTCCTCGCGCAGATCGCCGGGCATGTCCGAGAACGGCAGCGGGGCGCTGGAGAACGGGTGGGCGCGGACGGTGAGACGGCCGTCCGTCAGGGCCGACCAGAGGGTGCGTCCGTGGATCGCGGCGGCTCCGGGTGCGGCCGTCAGCCGGCGCAGGGCGTCCAGTACGTCGGCGTGCGTGGCGTCGGAGACGTAGTAGGGGTACGGCTTGACGTGCAGGGTAGCCCGCCGGACGCGCCCCTCGGTGAGGAGCCGGGCGATGAGGAGCAGGTCGGGGACGAGTTCGCGGCCCGCGTTGTCGGCGATCAGACAGAGGTCGGCCGACCCGGAGGGCGGGAGCAGCGACCAGAGGGTCTCGCTGTCGTCGGCCACGAGGGGCGGCGGGTCCGAGGGGGCCTCGCCCTGGGCGGCCGACAGTCGGAAGCCCAGGTCGGCGCGGTTGCCCCACAGGGAGCCGTGCAGCAGTGCCCGGTCCTGTTCGTCGGCGGGCCGGCCGGCGAGGGCGTCGAGGGCGGCCAGTTCCTCGCCGGTCTCCGGTGCGTCGAGTTCGGCCAGCTTGGACGGGCGGAACGGGTCGATGCCCTGCCAGGGCCCTGGGGAGAAGTAGCCGACGGCTTCGAGGAGTTGACGGTAGAAGTAGCTCTCCGACCACAGCCACGGCACGTCGAACCAGGAACGCCCGGTGTGGGCCTCGGCGCCCCACGAGGTCCAGCGGTCCCGGTCGTGGGCGTCGGCGGGCAGCGGTTCGATGACGCCGTCGGTGCAGCTCGCGAGGAGTGCGTCCAGCGCGCGGTGCTGCTCGGGGCCGTAGGGGAAGGATTCCCGGACCTGCCGGATGATCGCGGGATGCCGCTCTGCGAGGACGCTGTGCGGGAACGAGCCGGGTTGGTCGCCGCGGAGTACGGGCGCGAGCTGGGTGTCGGACCTGTCGGGCATGCGGCTCACGGTATCGCGGGCGTCATCCGGCTCTGATCTCCCGCTCCAGCTGTGTCGCGAGCGTGAGATAGCGGGCTCTGCGGGGCACCGGGACCAGCCCGCGGATCATGATGTGCCACATCTCGGCCACTCTGCGGGGCTGGCGCACGACGGGTTCGAGGGAACGGCCGACGACGCGGGTGCCGACGAAGAAGCAGACGAGGGAGTGGGCCGCCGCCTCGATGTCGACGTCCGGGTGGATGTCGGCCTCCTTGGCGGCGCCGAGGAGTTTGCGGGTGGTGATGTCCAGGAGCTCGACGTAGGGGTGCCGCAACGGCGGTCGTATCACCACTCCCCCGGTGGCCAGACGAAGGCCGGCCCTGGGTATCGGGCCCTCGACGGAGAGGCGGGTGATGCCGAACGTCGTGCGGATCAGGGCCTCCATCGAGCTGTGGCCCCGGGCGTCCATCTCCCTCGCCACCTGCCGCGACGCCCTGGACTGGAGCTCCATGATGGCCTGGGCGAGGTCCTCCTTCGCGGCGAAGTGGAAGTAGAGGGCGCCTTTGGTGACTTGGGCGTGCTCGACGATGTCGCTGAGGCTGGTCGACTCATAGCCCTGACGGTCGAACAGTTCGGCGGCGGCTGTGAGGATCGTGGTGCGGGTCTGTTCGGCGCGTAACTGCCTCGCCATCGGCTGTACTCCTGGGCCTGAAAAGAACGGGTCATGCCGTTTGTTTTTGACTCCGCGTACACGATAGCTCACCGCCGCGCGATTCCGACCGCGCACTCGAAGACCGTCGAATCCCCCTGCTGCCCGAGGACTTGGACATCGGTGCCGTGCTCGCCCTGCTTGTCGAACGCCTCGATCCAAGTGGGCCTGTCGAGTTCGGCGTACTGGTGGAAGGCGCCGTAGAAGGAGACGGGCACTCGGCCGTCGTCGGACGTGCGGGCTCGGACGGCCTGGCGGACCGCCTCCAGCAGCAGCATGCCCGGGACATGGTCGAGCGGATGGTCGAAGAAAACAGCATGTGCGGTATCGACTCGGAGCTGCCAGCGGTCGGGGTGATCGGTCGGGGCGAGCACGACGTCCGGCGGCAGCGCGCGGTCCACCTCGGCCGGCGCGAGTCCGGGCGGCACCGGCAGTGCGGACACGGTGTCCGCGGTACGGCCGCCGCGCAGCCGGCGGTAGACGGCCGCGCTCGTCCAGGTGGCCGATATGTGCGCGGTCGCGACGCTCTCCCCGTCGAGCCGGATATCCGCGTCGTAGCTGAATCCGGCCGGGCGGCCCCCGCGGAGGTCGAGGTCGCGGACGGTGACATGAAGGACGGGTTCGGCGGGTGCGAGGCCGACGGCGAGCCGCTCGGGGCGGGTGGTGAGCCGTAGTTCCCTGAGCACGAACTGGTGGCCCAGCGGCACGTCGTAGGCGGTGTGCGCGAGGAGGGCGCCGGCCTGACGGACCGTCTCCGCGACGAGCAGGGGCTCGTAGGCCGACCGGTCCGGAGACACGTGTAACTGGTGAGCGCGCGGCCATTGGGCGAGGATCGTGAACCGGTCGCCGGCGGTACGGCTCCCCCCTATGAGCAGCGTCTCGGCCACCGAGGCGCGATGGACGAGCTGGCGGGGTACGGTGGCGGTCAGGCCGTCCGGCCCCGTCGGAGCCTGGGCGAGCAAGGTCGTGGCGAGTGGCCGCGGATGAGGCATGTCCCCCTCCTTGGGTCCCCCGTGTGTACGTTGACAGACGGCGAGGTTCCCGTGCCGCGAGCGTTAGAGTACGAGGCGACCGGTTTGTTTTCAATGCGGCCTCGGGTCGCCCGGCGTGCCCGAACCCGCTCCGGCGCACGCCGGGCGCAGGGGTCGACTCGGCGCAGCGGAGGGGCGGTTATGGCGAGGCAGGAGCGCGCCATCAGAACGCGAAGGGTGATTCTGGAGGCCGCCGGCGCGGTCTTCGACGAGCACGGGTACACCGCGACCACCATTGCGATGGTCCTGGAGCGGGCCGAAGTGACCAAAGGCGCCCTGTACTTCCACTTCCCGTCCAAGGAGTCCCTCGCCCAGGCCGTGCTGGACGAGCAGCTGTCGCTCGGGGCGGTGCCGCCCCAGCCGTGCAAGCTTCAGGAACTCGTCGACATCACCTTTGTGTTCGGGCAGCGGCTGCTCGGCAACTCGCTGCTCAAGGGCAGTGTGCGACTGGCGGTGGACCAGAGCGCGCCGCCCGGCGTCGACCATGCCGGACCGTTCCGGCAGTGGGCCGACCATCTGGCGGGGCTGTTCGAACAGGCCCGTGAGCAGGGCGAGTTGCTGCCCACCGTGCGGATCAGGGAGACGGTGGAGCTCCTGGTCGGCGCGTTCGCCGGCGTTCAGCTGATGTCCCGGGCGTTGACCGGGCGGGAGGATCTGGCGGAGCGGATCTCGGTGCTGTGGGGACACTTCCTGCCGAGCATCGCGGTACCGGCCCTGCTCACCGCCATCGACCGGGAGCCCGATCGTGGGGCCCGCATCCTGGCAGCCCTCGACGCGGACGACGTCCAGCAGGTCGCCGTGGATCTGTCGGCACGCTGAGTGAACGGCACCGACCGGAGGGGCGGTTTCCACGGGCGGCGGCCCTTTATCCTTCTGCGAGCTCTGCGCCCCCCGGTGTCGCGAAATGACGGGCCGGCCGATGCCCCATCCGCACCGGCCGGCCCGCCCGTCTTGGTGCGCGCCCGGTCAGGGCGCGCGTTCGGCTGTCCTCAGAAGGTCAGCTTCCAGCTGTTGATCCGGCCCGTGTCCTGGGCGGCGGTGTCCTGGACACGCAGCTTCCAGGTGCCGTTGGCGCTCTCGCCGGAGGCGTTCACCGAGTAGGTGGTGTTGACGTTGTCCGCGGAGTCCGAGGAGCTGGCGGCCTTCAGCCGGTAGCTCGTCCCGTCCGGGGCGATGAGGTCGACGACCAGGTCACCGCGGTAGGTGTGGGTGATGTCCACGCCGACCTTCAGGGCCGAGGGGGCGTTGCCGCTGCGGCCGGTGACGGTGATCGGGGACTCGACCGCGGCGCCGTTGTCCGGGATGGAGACGCCGGAGGTGCTGGTGAAGGTGGTGCCCCCCGTGGAGCCGCCGTTGCCGCTCACCGCCTGCACCGTCTTGGCCGCGTCCGCCAGGCCCGCGCCGCAGCCACCTGAGCAGGTGCCGGGCAGCGTACGGGAGTTGGTCTTGATCGCCGACTCGATCTGCGCCGGGGTCAGGGACGCGTTGGCCGACTTCATCAGCGCGGCGAGGCCCGCGATGTGCGGGGCGGCCATGCTGGTGCCCTGGTAGAAGTCGTAGTTCTCGGTGGACGGGCCCTGCCGGCCGGAGTTCAGCGTGGACAGGATGCCGTTCGAGGCGGCGGAGTCGGTCTCTCCGCCGGGCGCGGCGATGTCGACGACCGAGCCGTAGTTGGAGTAGTAGGAGCGGTTCCCCTGGCGGTCGGCAGCCGCCACGCTGATGACGTTGTTGCAGCCGGCCGGCGAGTAGTTCGCGGCGTTGGCGTTGCTGTTGCCCGCGGCGACGACGACCGTGGTGCCGCGGTTCACGGCGGCGTTGATCGCGCTCTGGGTCGCGGTGGTGCAGCTGCCGCCCCCGCCGAGGCTCATGTTGATGACCTTGGCGACGTTGCCGTTGGCCGGGACGCCGGAGACCGTGCCGCCGGACGCCCAGGTGATGGCGTCGATGATGTCGGAGTCGTAGCCTCCGCACTTGCCGAGGACACGCAGCGGGGAGACCTTGGCGTCGTAGGCGATGCCCGCGATGCCCTTGCTGTTGCCCGTGACGGCGGCGATGGTGCCGGCGACGTGGGTGCCGTGCCAGGAGGAGGGGGAGGCCGGGGCTCCGGACTGGCACTCGTTCGCGGCCGTCCAGTCGCCCGGGTCGGCCGGGTTGCTGTCGCGGCCGTTGCCGTCGTTGCCGACGGTGGCGTCGGAGATGAAGTCGTAGCCCGCCACGACGTTGGCGGCGAGGTCGGAGTGGCTGACGTACCCGGTGTCGATGACGGCGACGGTCACTCCGCTGCCGGTGGCGGTGTCCCACGCACCCGGCACCCGCATGCCCGCGGTGGCCTCGGTCAGGTCCCACTGCTTGCCGTACTCGGTGTCGTTCGGCGTGGCCAGCGGCTTGTTCAGCCGGTCCGGTACGACGTAGGCGACCTGCGGGTCGGCCTCGTACTCGGCGACGACGTCGGCGACGTCCGCCTTGGTGAGCTTCTCGCCGAGGTCGACGAGGGCGGCGCCGGAGCCGAGGCGGCGGCGGAAGTCGAGGTCCTCGCCCGCCTCCTTGCCCTTGGCGGCGGCATCGGCCTCGGCGGCCTTGTTCGACCTGGCCTCGGTGGCGCCGGACTTGTAGCCGACGATCAGGCGCTCGGCGGGGGTGCCGGGAGCGGCCTCGGTCTGTGCCGTGGGGACGGCGGCGGGTTCCTGGGCGGCGGGTTCCTGGGCCGCGGCGACGGTGGTGGCGGCCGTGAGGAGCGCCGCGGAGGCCGCGGCGACGGATATCAGCTTCCGTCTGGAGGATCTGGGGGATCTGGAGGATGCGGAGGTACGCAAGGGGGGTGCCTTTCGTGGCCGGCCGTACTCCGGTGCAGCGCGGAGCGGCGGTCGAGTCGCTTCGTCCTCGAAGCGGAGGGGGGTACCCGGAAAAGGGCGGGGTGGGGGCCGTGCGTAGTGCGGGGGGTGCGATGGCCGGCCTGGCGCGAAACCGACCCGTTCGGGGTTACCTGTGGGTCGGCAGTGGTCGAACGATAGGCAAAGAGAAGGTCACCGGGATACAGGGGAAACCCTCGATCAGGCTGGAAACACACCCTCTACGTCGGCGAGTTGACCGGCAATGAGCGCCTTTGTCCGACTCGGTGCGCAGTGAACGCGCCGGGCCTGTTTCCCGTACTGCACGAGGACCCTTCCCATGCCGGCCGAGGAGACGTTCCGGATGCCCCGGATGCCCTGGATGAGATCGCATCGCACCGCCGTGGCAGCCGCCGCCGTCGCGCCACTGCTGCTCACGGTGTGCACGGCGGGCCCGGCCCACGCGCACGGAGCGCCGACGGATCCGGTCAGCCGGGTGTACGCCTGCTCGCCGGACGGCGGCAGCGCCGCCCGGTCCGCGGCCTGCCGGGCGGCGGTCGGGTCGAACGGCGCGCCCTTCACGGCGTGGGACAACTTGAGGATCGCGAACGTGAACGGCCGCGACCGCCAGGTCGTCCCCGACGGGAAGCTGTGCAGCGGCGGACTTCCCGCCTACCGGGGCCTGGACCTGACCCGCGCCGACTGGCCGTCGACCCGGCTGGCTCCGAGCTCCACCGTGACGATGCGGTACGTCTCGACGATCCCGCACACGGGCACCTTCCGGATGTACCTCACCGAGCCCGGCTACGACCCCACCAAGCCCCTGGCCTGGGCCGACCTGCCGGACCGGCCGTTCGCCGAGGTCAAGGACCCGGCGCTGAGGGACGGGGCGTACCGGTTCACGGCGAAGCTCCCGGCCGACCGTACGGGCCGCCATGTGCTGTACACGATCTGGCAGAACAGCAGCACGCCGGACACTTACTACTCCTGCTCGGACGTGGTGTTCCCGGCGAAGGGGAACAGTGGCGGCGGGAGCGGCCAGGAGAGCGGTGGCGGGCGTACGGCCTCGGGCGCCGCGGACGCCGGGCCGGGCGACGAGGGACGTGCGGCCGACGGCCCGGCGACGGACAAGAGGGGGACGGACAAGAAGGGTACGGACAAGCGGCGGACGACCGCCACGCCCACGCCCTCTGCCCCGGCGAGCGCCGAGACCCCGCGCGCGCGGAGCGCCGACGCCTCCGACAGCACCCCGGTGGCGGCCACCGACGGGTCCGGTACGGGGGCCTCGGCGCCCCTGGTCGCGGGCGGCGCCGCCGGGGTACTGGTGCTCATCGGGGGCGTCGCCCTCGCCTTGCGGTTGCGGCGCAGGTGAACGGCAGTGAACTGCTTTCGGACATACGCCAGTTGACGGGCGCGACGACCGTACCGGCGACCTGAACGGGTGCCGGTGCGCGGCTTCACCGGTCTGGACCTCCTCGGCGCATCACGAAGTGGCAGCAACACCTCACGCCCAGTGTTCGTCCACTTGACTACCCGTGGTCACACACGATTGGCTCCGCCCCAGCGGGAGTTCACCAGGTCGGGCGCACTCGCGTGCGGTTACGGCCGTGCTCTCGCACGTTCCTCCGGCTCGGCCGCACAGCGAGGTGCCGCACCCTCATGAAGACCCCACCCCCCTCCTCCCCCTTCGCTCATGTCGCGGCCCTCACGGCCGTCGCATGTCTGCTGCTCAGCGGCTGCTCCGCCCTCGACGGGACCGACGAGGCCGACGAGGCGTCGGGGGCGGGCGGTGCGGGCGGCCCGCGGCTGAAGATCGCCCTCATCACACACGGCGGCGAGGGCGATGCCTTCTGGGAGCTGGTGCAGAAGGGCGCCCGGGCCGCGGCCGGCAAGAACCGCATCGACCTGACCTACGCAAATGACTCCGACCCGGCCGGCCAGGCCGAGCTGATGCGGGACGCGATCGAGCAGCGCGTCGACGGCATCGCCGTGACCCTGGCCAAGCCCTCGGCGATGACCGGGCCGGTCGCCGAGGCGCGTTCGGCGGGCATACCCGTGGTCGGCCTCAACTCCGGTGTGGACGACTGGCAGTCGGCGGGGCTGCTGGGCTACTTCGGCCAGGACGAGAGCGTCGCGGGCCGGGCCGTCGGCGACAAACTGGACGACCTGAAGGCCGACCATGCCCTGTGCGTCATCCACGAGCGCGGCAACGTCGCCCTGGAGGCGCGCTGCGCGGGCGTGAAGAAGGCGTTCCGCGGCGAGACCGAGAACCTCTACGTGGACGGCACCGACATGGACGCGGTGACCGCCTCGGTCGCGACGCGCCTGTCACAGGATCCGAGCATCGACGAAGTCGTCACGAACGGGGCGCAGTTCGCGCTCGCCGCGGTGGAGTCGGCCCAGGAGGCCGGCAGCAGGGCGCAGGTCGCCACCTTCGATCTCAACAAGAACCTGGTCGAGGCGGTCCAGGCCGGGGACGTGCAGTTCGCTGTGGATCAACAGCCCTATCTCCAGGGCTATCTCGCGGTGGACTCGCTCTGGCTGTACAAGTCCAACGGAAACACGCTCGGCGGAGGCGAGGCTCCCGTCCTGACCGGCCCGGCGTTCGTCACCAAGGCCAACGTGGCCGCGGTGGCGAAATTCGCCGCCGGCGGCACCCGCTGACCGGACCCTGACCGGACGCCTCGCCCCACGGTGTCACCAAAGATTCGGTCATGGAGGACACATGCGCTCACTTGTGCGGATAGCATCCTGCGCACCCCCGTGACGTACCGGACAGGCCGCCACCCCTCGCGCTCGTCCTCTGCCGCTTCCTTCCCGTTCCCTCCCGTTCCCTCCCCTCCCCGCCCACTTCCACCCCGGCTTTCGCTTTCGCTTTCGCTTCCGCTGATCGCCCTAGGAAGACAATGTCTCCACGGACAGGTCCCCGGCGCCGCCTCGGCTCCATACGTCTCTCGCTGATCCTGCTCGCGCTGGTGCCCGGCATCACGCTCACCGCCGTCTGGAGCGTGACGACGGTCCAGATGTTCTCGGAGGGGCTGCGGCTGCGCGCCCAGACCGGGCTGAGCAAGTCGACCGGGGCCATGGGCACCGAGGCCACGCTCGCGCTCCAGCGGGAGCGCAGCTTCTCGGCCGTATGGCTCGCCTCTCGCGAGGAAGCGGCCCGCGACACGCTGGACGCGCAGCGCCGCACGACCGACAAGGCGGTCGCCGAACTGCTCGGCCAGTCGGACGAGATCCGGCGGGCGCCGTCCCGGATCAAGGACCGGCTGTACTCCGTCGTGGCGTCGGTGAGCAGCCTGGAGTACTACCGGGGTCAGGTGGACAACCCCACCGACATCACGGCCGTGCAGGCGCTGGACCACTACACGTCGATCATCGACGACCAGATCCACGCCTTCCAGGAGCTCTCGCAGGTCGACGACGGCGACCTCACCTCGCAGGCCGGTCCGCTCGTCTCGCTGGAGCACGCGGCGGAGCTGATGTCCCAGGAGGACGCGCTGCTGACGCTGGCCGGGCCGGCGGGCAGGATGGACGAGACGGCCTGGACCGAGTTCGCCAAGGCGGTGAGCACCCGTCGCTGGCTCGTGGACGACCAGATCCTGCCCTCGCTCGACGGGAGCGCCAAAGCGGAGACCGAGCGGATCCTGCGCGGCCCGCACTGGCGGACCCTGGAGTCCATCGAGGACCGGGTGCTCGCGGCGCGGGCGGCGGCGGGAGACTCCAAGAGCATCCCCGTCCCGGACGTGCACAAGCAGTGGCGGGCCGCGCTGACCGAGGTCTCCGACCAGTACGCGGTCCTGATCCGGCAGCAGACCGCGCTGTTGCTTCAGCGCAGCGCCGACGACGCGCGCGGGCTGCTGGTCAAGGCCGCGGCCCTGAGCGCGGGCGGGCTTCTCGCCCTGCTGCTGTGCGTCGGGATGTCCTGGCGGATCACCCGCTCGCTGTCGCGCCGGCTGCGCGGCCTTCGGGAGGCCACGCTGGGCCTGGCCCAGGAGCGGCTCCCGGACGTCGTGACCCGGCTGGAGCGGGGCGAGAAGGTCGACGTGGAGCTGGCGACCCCGCCGCTGGACTACGGCCACGACGAACTCGGCCAGGTCGCCGCGGCGTTCAACACCGCCCAGCGCACCGCCGTGCACACCGCCGTCGAACTCGCCGACACCCGGCGCGGCTTCCAGAAGGTCATCCTGGGCATCGCCCGGCAGAGCCAGAACCTGGTCAACCTCCAGCTCACCAAGCTCGACGCGCTGGAGCGCACGCACCAGGACCCGGAGGTCCTCAAGGGGCTGTACGAACTCGACTCCACCGCGAGCCAGTTGCGCCGCTACGAGGAGAACCTCGTCATCATCAGCGGGGAGCGGCCCGGCCGCAGCTGGAGCGAACCGGTCGCGCTGATCGACATCCTGCGCAGCGCGGTCGGTGAGGTCGCCGAGTACCAGCGAGTGGAGGTGCACACCGACGAGGAGGTGCATCTCGCGCCGCCCGCCGTGGCGGACGTGATCCATCTGCTGGCCGAGCTCATCGAGAACGCCACCCTGTACTCCCCCGCTCCGGCGCCGGTCGGGGTACGTGCCGCGATGGTGGCCAAGGGGCTGGCGGTGGAGGTCGAGGACCGGGGGCTCGGGCTGTCCGAGGACGACTACGCCTCGTTCAACGCGCAGTTGGCCGAGCCGCCGCAGTTCGACGTGGTGGCCCTCGCCGACGACCTGCGGCTCGGCATGTTCGTGATCGCCCGGCTCGCCCGGCGGCACGGCATCGCGGTCACCTTGCGTCCCTCCCCGTACGGCGGCACCACGGCGATCGTGCTGATCCCGCACGACATCGTGGTGCGGGACGTTCCCGCCCCGGGCGGCGACGAGGTGGAGCACTCCGGCGCCACCGAACCGGGCGAGCCCGAGCCCGTACGGGAGCCCCGACCGCACGGTCCGGCCCCTACGGCGTCCGAGCCGACCGCCACGCCCGGTCCGACGGCCACGCCCGGACCGCCCGCCACGCCCGAGCCGACCGCCACGCCCGGACCACCGGCCGCATCCGCATCGACTCCCGCGTCCGAGTCGACGCCCGTCTCCGCATCGACTCCCGCGTCCGGGTCGCCCTCCATCCCCGCATCGGCTCAGGCCCCCCAGTCGACTTCCCCGTCCGAGCCGCCCGCCGCGTCCGCCGCGCCCGCTCCCACGCCCGTGGTCCGGCACGGCGGGCTCACCCCCTTGCCGCGCCGCGTGCCGCAGACCAGTCTGGCCGCCGAACTGCGCGAGGAGGCACCGCCCGCCGAAGAGGACGAGTGCACCGACGACTTCACCGCCGAACGCGCCGCCTCCTCCCTCGCCGGCTTCCAGCGGGGCACGCTCAAGGCCCGCGACGAGAGCGACGACGACGGCCCCGAGGCGGCGTCCGCGGCCGGCCCCGTCTCCGCCTCCGTCCCCGCATCGACCTCCTCCACCACGTCCGCGATCCCGCCCGCCGACCGTTCATGAAGGACATCGCCATGACACGCCCCACCCCCGCCACGGACACCCAGCTCGACCAGTTGCTCACCGGACTCGTGGAGCGGGTCGCCGACGTCAACCACGCCGTGGTGCTCTCCGAGGACGGGCTCGTGGTCAGCAAGTCCACCGGGTTCCTGCGCGACGACGCCGAGCGGCTGGCGGCTACGGCGTCCGGGCTGATGAGCCTCAGCAAGGGCGTCAGCCTGGACTTCAGAGGCGGCCCGGTGCGCCAGGCGCTGATCGAGATGGCCAACAGCTATCTGATCCTCACCTCCGCAGGACCCGGCGCCCATCTCGTCGTCCTCACCAACCAGGGCGCGGACGTCGGGGTGGTGGCGTACCAGATGAACATGCTGGTGAAGAAGATCGGCGAGCATCTGTCGGCGGCGCCGCGGGCCCATGTCGGCCCGGGCGCGTGAGGTGAGCGGAGACGATACGGCGGGCCGGCTGGTACGTCCCTTCACGCTGACCGGCGGCCGGACCCGGCCCAGCCGCACCGACTTCACCCTGATCACCACGGTGACGGCGGTCGATCCGCCGCCCGCGCGGGCGCCGCGTCCGCAGCCCGAGCAGACGCGGATCCTGCGGCGCTGCGCCCGGCCGATCGCCGTCGCCGAGCTCGCGGCCCATCTCGATCTGCCGGTGAGCGTGGTCGCGATCATGCTCTGCGATCTGCTGGAGGCGGGCCTGATCACCGTGCACCCACCGCACCCCGTCACCCCCCGCCCCCCGGACCTGGACCTGCTGGAGAAAGTGAGGGACGGCCTTGGCCGGCTCTGACACCACCGCTACGGCCTCCGCACCGCCCGACACGGTCAAGATCCTCATCGCCGGCGGCTTCGGAGTCGGCAAGACCACCCTGGTCGGGTCGGTCAGTGAGATCGCCCCGCTGCGCACCGAGGAGTCACTGACCGCCGCGGGCCTGGGCATCGACGACCTCGACGGCATCGAGGAGAAGCGGGCCACGACGGTGGCCCTGGACTTCGGCCGGATCACCATCAGCCGGGAACTGGTGCTGTATCTGTTCGGCACGCCGGGGCAGCAGCGGTTCTGGTTCATGTGGAACGACCTGGCGATCGGCGCGCTGGGGGCCGTCGTCCTGGTGGACGTCAGGCGCCCGGAGTCCAGCTTCGCGGCGATCGACTTCTTCGAACGCCGGGGCATCCCCTTCGTCGTCGGCGTCAACGGCTTCTACGGCGCTCACCCCTACCCCGCCGAGGACATCCGGGACGCGCTCGCGCTCCCCGCGCATGTGCGGGTGCTGCTGTGCGACGCACGGGAGCGCGAGTCGTGCCGGGACGTGCTGATCGCCCTGATCGACCAGCTGATCGCGGAGGCCCGTGAGGTGGGCTGAGCGCGCGAGTCGGCCTCCCCTCTCGCCTTCCTACGCGTCGGGGCCGGTCAGCGGCCGGTTCGCGGGGGCGACGACGCGGGCGGTGAGATCGGGGTCGGGCATGCCGGGGTCGAAGGGAAACATCGGGCGCCGGATGCGGTGGTGGCCGAGCCGCGCCAGGTCCTGGTCGACGCCGCCCGGGGTGAGCGCCATCTTCCAGCCGGCGGCCATGGCGAAGAGCTCGGGCTCCAGATAGCCGATCTTGACGATCACGAGATCGGCCGTCCGCGGGTCCAACTCCAGCTCGGTGAAGTCGCGTTCGAGGTGATACGGCTTGCGGCGCCGGGTCAGGATGACCTGCACGCCGCCCACCCGCAGCACGGCTTCCGTCTCGGCGTCCCTGTCGCCATGGCGTACGCAGTGCACCACGCCGGTCATCGTCAGCGGCCCGGAATGCCGGTCGTCGACCTCCGCACCCGCCGTGACGGTGACCGTGGCACCGACGCCGGCCCGCACCGCCGTGTCGACCGCGGACGGGCCGGGCAGGGAGGCGTACAGGACGACCGGTCCGGACGGGTCCTTGAACTCCGGGCGGGCCAGGACGTGTCGGAGTCCCCAGGTGACGTCTCCGGCGCCGCCCGCCGTCGGGTTGTCACCGGTGTCGCTGATGAAGTAGGGGCGGGCACGGGCGGCGAGGGCCTCGTCCAGGCAGTCGTCGAGGGTGCCGGTGGGGGCGACGAAGGCGAAGTCGTGCCGTGCCTCCCAGAAGCCGCGCGCGAGCCGCTCGGCGCCCGCGGTGACGGCGGCCTCGTCGGGGCCGGTGACGACGACCGCGGCACGGTTGCGCGGCTCGTCCGCCCAGGCGTAGCCGACCCAGATCGCGGCGTCGGTCACGCCGTCGGCCGCCGCCACCTCCTCGACGGCGGCGTAGACGCTCCTGGCCGGTTCGATCCGGGTGGAGGTCTGCTCCCCGGCCAGCAGGACCGGCACCGGGATCCATGCCTTCACCGGGCGGGGGGCGCCGCTGGTGAGGAGGTCGACGAGGTTGCGGGCGGCCCGCTCCTTGGTCTGCAGGGCGTCCTCGTGCGGGGCCGTGCGGTAACAGGTGATCAGGTCGCTGTGATGGACGAGCGGGCGCGAGACGTTGCCGTGCAGGTCCATGGAGGTCGACACGATGACGTCCGGGCCGATCGCCTCGCGGACGCGGGCGAGCAGGTCGGCCTCCGCGTCGTCGAGTCCCTCGACGGTCATCGCCCCGTGGATGTCGAACCAGAGCCCGTCGAGCGGCCCCGACTGCCGGAGCCGGTCGATGAGTTCGCCGGACAGTTCGGCGTAGGCGGCGGCCGTGACCGTGCCGCCGGGCAGCGCCTTGCCCACCAGGGCGCCGCGCCACTTCGCGGCGTCCCGCAGGGGCTGCCCGGGGGCCAGGAAGGGATAGAGGGCGAGGACGTCCTGTCCGCGCCGCGGATGGAAGGCGGGGGCCTCGGTGCGGGCCGGGGAGAAGGTCGACGACTCGATGCCCAGGCCGGCGATCGCGATGACGGGGCGGGGCTGGGGCATGGCTGGCTCCTCCAGGGCTTAGGGGCGGGTGCGTCAGGGCTTACGGGCGGGTGCCGGTGACCGAGTGCAGCGCGCGGGCGAAGGCCAGCTGAAGGGCGAACTGGCCGGCTCCGACCAGGCCGGCGTCGGCGCCGAGGCCGGCCCGCTCGATCACCAGGTGCTCGGTGACCAGCGGATGGCAGCCCTCGTACAACTGGCTGCGCACGGCGGCGACGAAGGGCTCCAGGGTGGAGAGGATGCCGCCCAGGTACACGGCGTCGGGGTTGAAGAAGTTGACGTTGGCGGCGAGCACCATGCCCAGATAGCGGCCCGCCTGCCGGACGGCGCGGGTGGCCTCGGGGTCCGCGTCGGAGGCGAGGCGCACGACGTCCTCGGTGGAGGCCACCGCCAGACCTCGCTCGCGCAGGATGCGGACCAGTGCCGCGCCCGAGGCGACCGTCTCCAGGCAGCCGGTGTTGCCGCAGGAGCAGGGGGTGTCGTGGGCGGCCTCGACGCGGACGTGGGTGATCTCGCCGGCCGCACCCGAACCGCCCCGGTAGAGGCGGCCGTCGGCGATGACGCCGGCGCCGATGCCGGTGCCCGCCTTGACCATGATGGCCTGGCGCTGCCCGGCGGGCCGGACGCTGTGCTCGCCGACGGCCATGCAATTGGCGTCGTTGTCGATGGCCACCGGCACCCCGAACCGCTCCTGGAGCCAGTCCCGTACCGGGAACCGGTTCCAGCCGGGCATGCGGGCGGGCAGGGTCACCAGGCCGGGCTCGACGTCGACCGGCCCCGGCAGGCAGAGGCCGACGCCCCTCAGCAGCTCCTGTCCGTGCCGGTCGGCGAGTCCTTGGAGGGTCTCGACCAGACCGGGCAGGGACGCCTCGGGGCCGTCGGCCGTGACGAACGGGACCGTGGCGACGTCGGTGAGCCCGCCACCGGCACGGACGACGCCGATGTGGGCGTGTCTGCCGCCGAGTTCGGCCGCCACGACGTAGCCGTCACCGCCGCCGAGCCGGAGCACCTTGCGCGGCCGACCGCCGGTGGACGAGATGGTCCCCTCCTCGGCGACCAGGCCGTAGTCCAGCAGTCTGCCCACCGCGAACGACACCGTCGACGGGGCGGCGCCGAGCAGTTCGGAGAGCTCCGTGCGGGTGGACGCCTGCCCTGAGGCCAGGAGTTCGAGGATGTTCCGGATCAACGAAGCACTTTTTTCAGGCATGGCTGAAGTTACTTCCGATATCGGCGGCCGGAACAGCGAGAGTAGGCCGCGCGGACACCGTTCCGGCTATTTCCAGAACAGCAGAAACACACTTTTTACAGCGGCCCTCCTGTTTCTTCGATGCGGTGCGGCGTTCACTGACTGGCACCCCGCTTTCTGTCCTCCGAGGAGAGCCATGTCCCCTGCCCGCACGAGACTTCTCGCCGGTGCCGCCGCCCTGTCCGCGGGCACTTCGCTGCTCGCGGGCTGCTCCGGGAGCAGCGGTACGCCGTCGGGATCACGTGAGTCCGTCAACTACGCGCTGCCCGCGAACTTCACGCCGAACTGGATCCTTCCGATCGGTACCGCGGCGCATCTCAACACCAACAACATCTCCATCGCGAACACGCTGTGGGAGCCGCTCATCGCCTACGACGGCTCCACCGGAAAGATCGCCTGGAACAAGGCGGGTTCGGTCGCCACCGCCGCCGACTTCGCGCCCGACAACAAAAGCGTGCGGATCACGCTGGGCGACCGGCACTGGAGCGACGGCAAGCCGATCACCGCCCGGGACGTCGAGTTCTGGTTCGATCTGATCAAGGCGAACAAGACCGAGTGGGCGGGCTACAACCCGGGGCAGGCGCCGGACAACTGGACGTCCTTCAAGACGGAAGACGACCGGCACTTCACTCTCACCTTCGACAAGGCCTACAACCCGCAATGGATGCTGGCGAACGAGCTGAGCTCCATCACCCCGCTGCCCCGGCACGCCTGGGACAAGGGCGGCGGCGCCAAGAAGGTGTGGGCGTACCTCAACGACGCCGCGAAGAACATCGGCGGCTATGAGAAGAACCCCCTGTGGAAGACCATCAGCGGCCCGTACGCGGTCAAGTCGTACTCGACCGCCGGCAAAGTGGTCCTGACCGCGAACAAGAAGTACGACGGCGGCGAGAAGCCGGCCATCCCCACGGTGAACCTTCTGCCCTTCACCACCGCGGAGGCCGAGAAGAACGCCCTGCGCTCCGGCAGCGTCGACTACGGCTACATCGAGGCGACCGACCTCGACCAGAAGGACGGCTTCACCGCGCAGGGGTACCAGGTGAAGCCGTGGTCCGGCTGGGCGATCACTTACATGCCGTACAACTTCAACAATCCGGCGATGGGGCCGGTGTTCAAGCAGCTGTACGCCCGCCAGGCCGTGCAGCACTCCATCGACCAGGACGCTCTCGCCGAGGTCGTCTTCAACGGCACGGCGGTGCCCGGCCATGGACCCGTCCCGCAGGGCCAGAAGTCCGACTTCGTCTCCCCGGTGCAGAAGGGCAACCCGTATCCGTTCTCGACGACGACCGCCCGCAAGCTGCTGACCGGCCACGGCTGGAGGGAGCAGGGCGGGGTCATGACCTGTACGGACCCCGGCACCGGCGCCTCGCAGTGCGGTGCGGGCGTCGAGCGGGGCACCCGGTTCGAGATGCGGGTGCTGTCGCAGTCCGGTTCGACGGTCACCGACAACATGATGAGCGCGATCCAGTCCTCTCTGGCCCGGTCCGGCATCAAGTTCTCGATCAGGACCGCTCCCGTGAACTCGGTGCTGTCGCAGACCCCGCAGTGCGAGGCGAGCCAGCCCGTCTGCAAGTGGCAGCTGTCCTTCTTCGGCACGGCGGGCAGCTGGTACTTCTCCGCCTTCCCGACCGGCGACTCGCTGTTCCGGACCGGGGGCGGCTCCAACTTCGGCAACTACTCCAACCCCGAGGTCGACAGGCTCGTCTCCGCCTCCACGACGTCGGGTTCGACCAAGGCGGTCCGTGACTACAGCGCCGCCGTCGCGAAGGATCTGCCGGTGATCTGGCTGCCGGAGCCCGTCTACCAGGTCTCGGTCGTCAGGAATGGCCTCGGCGGCTTCGCCCAGGACTCGCTCGCCAACTTCCATCCGGCGCAGTGGAAGTGGACCGGCTGACCATGGACACTCTGGTGTATCTCACCCGCCGGTTCCTCCAGGCCCTCGCCGTGATCCTGATCGTCACGATCGTGGTCTTCTGTCTGCTGCACGCCCTGCCCGGCGGTCCCGCCCGCGGCATCCTCGGCCCGCAGGCGACGGCCCAGCAGATCGCCGCGTTCAACCACGAGCAGGGGCTGGACCGCTCGTTGCCGGTCCAATACCTGTACTACCTGAGCGCGTTGGCGCAGGGCGACCTCGGGACGTCGTACACGCTCAACGACGCCGTCTCCCGGCTCATCGGGCAACGTCTGCCGAAGACCCTGGTGCTGACGGTGCTGTCCGCGCTGGTCGGCCTGCTGTTCGCCGTCCCGCTCGGCATGTGGCAGGCGGTGCGGCGCAACAAGCCGGCCGACTACGTCATCACCACGCTGAGCTTCGTCGCGTACTCCACGCCCGTGTACTTCCTGGGGCTCGTCCTGGTGCTGGTCTTCACCCAGACCCTGCGCTGGTTCCCCTCGCAGGCCCCCCAGGGCGACACCCTGGCCCAGGTGTTCGCCGACCCGGCGGCGCTGGTGCTGCCCGTGGTGACGGGTGCGGCGTCGATGGTCGCCGTGTTCAGCCGGTACATGCGGGCGGCGACGCTGGAGAACCTCGCCGAGGACTATGTGCGCACGGCGCGGGCGGGCGGCTCGGGGCGGTACGCGATTCTCTTCCGGCATGTGTTCCGGAACTCGCTGACGCCGGTGATCGCGATGCTCGGGTACTACGTGCCGGTGCTGTTCGGTGGGGCGTTGGTGGTCGAGCAGCTCTTCAACTACCCAGGGATGGGGCTGTTGTTCTGGTCCGCGGCTCAGTCGTCGGACTATCCGGTGCTGCTGGGGTGCGTGCTGGTGATCTCGGTGGCGACCGTGGTGGGGAGTCTGCTCGCGGATGTGGCGCAGCGGGTCGTCGATCCTCGGGTCAAGGAGGTCCGGTCGTGAGTGGTCGTACTGAAGCCGAAGGCCGGCCGGTGCTGAACGCGCCCCCCGGCTCAGCCGCGGACCGGCCCCGCCCCGCGCTCCTCAAGGCGCGTTTCGCGCGCAATCGGCTCGCCGTGGCCGGGCTGGCGGTCGTCCTGCTCTTCGTGCTGTTCTCCTTCGCCGGTCCGCTCGTCCACTCGACCGACCAGACCCACACCGATCTCACCCAGGTCAACCTCCCGCCCGGCTCCGCCCATTGGCTGGGGACCGACGCCGTGGGGCACGACCAGCTCGGGCGGCTCATGTACGGCGGGCAGGTCTCGCTGCTGGTGGGGCTCGCGGCAGGGGTGCTCGCGACCGTCGTCGGGACGCTGTGGGGTGCCGTCGCCGGGTACGCGGGTGGCTGGGTGGACGCGGTGATGATGCGGGTGGTGGACGCCGGGATCGCGATCCCCGCGCTGTTCATCCTGCTCGTCGTCTCCGCGATCACCTCGCCGGGCCCGCTCGGGCTGATCGTGATCCTGGGACTGGTGTCGTGGCTGGTGCCGTCCCGGCTGGTGCGGGCCGAGACGCTCACCCTGAAGAACCGGGACTACGTGCTGACCCTGCGCGCGACCGGCGGCACCCACGGCCGGGCGATCCGCCGGCACATCCTGCCCAACTCGGTGTCGACGATCGTCGTCGCGGCCACCTTCCAGATCGCCGACGCGATCCTGCTGGTCGCCTATGTGTCGTATCTCGGGCTGGGCGTCCAGCCGCCGAAGACCGACTGGGGCGGCATGCTGTCGGCCGGACTGACGGCGGCGTACTCCGGGCGCTGGTGGCTGATCGTGCCACCGGGCCTGGCGATCATCCTCGTCGTGTGCGCGTTCAACGCGATCGGTGACGGGCTGCGCGACACCTTCGACGTGCGGGGGCGTGGGTGAACATCCTCGAGATCGCCGAACTGGGCGTGACCTTCTCCACCGACACCGAGGACGTGCCCGCCGTGCGCGGGGTCTCGCTGCACGTACGGCCCGGCGAGACGCTGGCCCTGGTGGGCGAGTCCGGGTCCGGCAAGTCGACGGTGGCGCTCGCCGCGATGGGGCTGCTGCCGGGCAACGCGCGTGCCTCGGGCCGGGTGCGGATCGACGGTACCGAGATCGTCGGGGCCCCGGAGGCGAAGCTGGCCCGGCTGCGTGGCCGTACGGCCGCCATGGTCTTCCAGGAGCCGGCCACCGCCCTGGACCCGCTCACCCGGGTCGGCTCCCAGATCGCGGAGGTCGTACGGAACCACCGGGAGGTCTCCCGGTCGCAGGCGGCCCGTGAGGCGGTCGCGCTGCTGCGCCGCGTCGGGGTTGCGGACCCGGAGTCACGGGCCTCGGCCTTTCCGTTCCAGCTGTCGGGCGGGCAGCGGCAGCGGGTCGGCATCGCCATGGCCATCGCGAACTCGCCGGGTCTGCTCATCGCCGACGAGCCGACCACCGCGCTCGATGTCACGGTCCAGGCCGAGATCCTCGATCTGCTGCGGCGGCTCGCGGCCGACTCGGACACCGGCGTGCTGCTGGTCACGCACAACATGGGCGTGGTCGCCGACTTCGCGGACCGGGTGGCGGTGATGCTGGACGGCGAGGTCGTGGAGACGGGACCGGTCGAGGACGTGCTGCTGCGCCCTCGGCACGCGTACACCCAGGCCCTGCTGGCGGCCGTGCCCCGGCTGAGGCTCAGCGGTGAGGATGCTCCCCCGGTGCGGGAGGAGCCCGTGGTGCGGCTTCGGGACGTGTCCGTGCGCTTCGGACGGGTGCGGGCGCTCGACGGGGTCTCCCTCGAGGTCCGCCCCGGTGACACCGTGGGTCTCGTGGGCGAGTCCGGGTCGGGCAAGTCGACGGCGGCCAGGGTCGCCCTCGGGCTCGTTCCGCCCGCCTCCGGCTCCGTGTCGCTGTTCGGCACCGACCTGGGGCGCGTCCGTGGCCGTGCGCGGCGGGCCCTGCTGGCCGGTGTCGGTGTGGTGCTCCAGGATCCGGTGGCCTCCCTCGACGCGCGGATGAGCGTGGCGGAGTGTGTCGCCGAACCGCTCCGGGTGCACCGGCGCGGGATGACGGCGGCCGAGCGGCGGGCCAGGGTCGCCGAGGTGCTGGAACTGGTGCGGCTGTCGCGGAAGCTGGCGGCGCGGGGGCCGCGTGAGCTGTCCGGCGGTCAGCGGCAGCGGGTGAGTCTCGCGCGGGCGCTGGTTCTGCAGCCGCGGCTGCTGGTGGCGGACGAGCCGACGAGTGCGCTGGACGTGAGTGTGCAGCGGACGGTGCTGGAGGTGGTCGCTCAGTCGCAGCGCGAGCTGGGGTTCGCCTGTCTTCTCGTCTCCCACGATCTGGCCGTGGTCCAGGAGTTCGCGCGGCACGTCGTCGTCCTGCGGGACGGGCGGATCGAGGAGCAGGGGCCGACCATGGCGACCCTGCTGCGTCCGCGGACGGAGTACACCCGCCGGCTCATCGCGGCCGTGCCGGTGCCCGACCCGGTGCTGCAACGTCGGCGCAGGGAGCGCCGGGCCGCCCTCGGGACGGGGGCCGGCGCGTGACGCGTGAGGTGCTGGCCGGCATCGACATCGGCGGCACGACGACCCAGGTGGTGCTGTGCGACCCGGACCTCGGCGTCCTGGACCGCGCCGGCGTGCCCACCCCGGCGGCGGACGGCGGAGCGGCGATGGTCGGCGCCGCCCTGGATGCCGTACGGCTGCTGCTCGGCCGTACTCCCGGGCGGCTGCTCGGCGTCGGGGTGGGGGCGGCCGGCGTGGTGGACGCGCGGTCGGGGCGGGTGCTGGTGGCGAGCGACTCGTTCCGGGGGTGGGCCGGGTTCGCGGTGACGGCGGCGGTCGAGGGGGAGCTGGGGGTGCCGGCTTTCCTGGACAACGACGTCAACGCGTTCGTACGGGGTGAGGCGACGGCCGGTGCGGTGGCGGGTGTGCCGCATGTGCTCGGCGTGACGCTCGGCACCGGGGTGGGCGGGGCCCTGTGGCTGGACGGCTCGCTGTACGCCGGGCCGCGCGGGGCGGCGGGCGAGATCGGGCACGTTCCCGGGTTCGGTGATCTGCCGTGCACCTGCGGTGGGCGCGGTCATCTGGAGACCCTGGCCTCCGGCCGTGCGCTCGCCGCCCGTTACGCCGAGCGCACCGGACGCGTCCGCACGGCACGGCAGATCGCCGCGGCTGCCGCGGCCGGCGACGGGCACGCGCTCGCGGTGTACGAGGAGGCGGGTGCCGGCATCGCTCGTGCGCTGCTTCTCGCGGCGGGGCTGCTGGATGTCACCACGGTGGTGGTCGGGGGCGGTGTGAGCCGCTCTTGGGCGTTGCTGGACGGCCCGCTGCGTGCCGCGCTGACGGCCGAACCCCCCGTGAGCGGGCATGGCGTCGACGTCCTGCCCTCCGCTCTCGGAGCCGACGCGGTGGCGATCGGGGCGGCGGCACGCGCGCGGGCGGAACTCACGCCCCTGCTCGCCCGCGTGCCAGGCATCAGTCGTGGCCGGCCGGACGGCTGACGGGCCCGGCGGGGCCGGCACGGCGCCTGCCGCCCATGACCCCGCCGAGCGGGGGCGTCAGTCCAGGCCGGCCGACTTCAGCCAGGCCTTGGCCACGTCGAGCGGGTCCTTGTTCTCCAGCTGGACCTGGGAGTCCAGTTCCAGGAGCGTCTTGGTGTCCAGCGCGGCCGAGACGGCGTTGAGCGCGTCGACGCCCTTCTGGGAGAGGCCGCTCTTGTGGACGAGCGGGGTGACGTTGGCGTAGCCGAAGAGGTTCTTCGGGTCCTTCAGGACGACGAAGTTCTCCTTGGTGATGGTCGGGTCGGTGGTGAAGATGTCCGCCGCCTGCACGGTGTTCTTCGTCAGCGCCGCCTGGGTCAGCGGGCCGCCCGCGTCCAGCGCCTTGAAGGACTTGAACTTCAGGCCGTACTCGGTCTCCAGACCCGCCAGGCCCTGGTGCCGGGTCTGGAACTCGGGCGAGCCGCCGATCACCAGGTCCGCGGCGACGTCCTTGAGGTCCGCGAGGGTGGAGTCGGTGGTCAGGTCGTACTTCTTCGCCGTCTCGGCGTTGACGCTGACGGAGTCCTTGTTCTCGGCCGGCGAGGAGTCGAGCAGCGTGAGCTTCTTGTCCAGCTTGGCCTTGGCCGCGGTGTTCACGGCCTCGGCCGACTTCTGCTCGGCCTTGGGGTCCAGGTAGGCCAGCAGCGAGCCGTTGTACTCCGGCAGCACGGTGACGGAGCCGTTCTTGAGCAGACCGTAGGTCGTCTCGCGGCTGCCGATGTTGGGCTTGTAGCTGACCTCGATGCCCTTGGCCTTCAGGGCCTCGCCGTAGATGTCGGCGAGCAGGACGCTCTCGGCGAAGTTGTTCGAGCCGACCACCACGGTGTCGCCGCTCGCCTCGCCCTCCGCGAGCGGGTCGGACTTGTCGGAGGAGGAACATCCCGCCAGCAGCGCCGCCGCGGCGGCGAGCGCGACGGTGGCCGCGCCGGGACGGTTCCTGAAGGACCTGCTGCATGTGGCGGTGAAAGTCACGATTCCCGTTCCGATTTCAGGGGGTTGGGACAACTCTTCAACTGATCCAATCCAGCCGGTTCTCGATCAGTCAAGAGCGTTCAGGTCACCGATTGGCCTCAAAAACAGCAAGGTAACGGGCAGTTGCGCTTCGATGTGAAGGCGGGACGGTTGGTGCGCCGGTGCTTCAACGCGTCCTTGACGTACAGTTCCGGTCACAGTGATCACGGGGAGGTACTGGCCCAGGAACACAGCCGGTCCATACTCTGACAACATCTGACAACAGCGGTCACGTGAGACTCGCGCGCCGTGCGACGCCCGCGAAGGAGGCAACTCGGTGTCCACGAACGAGGCGGGCGCGCCCCGCCCGGGTCGTATCAGGGCCCTCGCCGACCGCTGGCCCTTCCGGCGCAAGCTCAGTCTGCTGGTCGGCGTGCCGCTGACCGCGGTCGCCGTGCTGCTCACCTATCTCATCGCCGACCAGACCATGCAGTCCCGGCACGCGGCGGATGCCGCCCGGCTGGTCCGGGAGAGCGCCGAGGTCGCGACCCTCGTCGACAAACTGGCCGCCGAACACCAGCAGGCCGTGCTGCTCTCGGTACGGCACGAGGCGTCCGAAGGCGGTGTGCCCTCCTCCACCGCCTACCGCACCGCTCAGTCCCTGGTGGACGCCCAGGCCGAGCGCGTACGCGACTCCTTCGGGGACCGGCTGCCGCACACCGAGGCGCAGGCGCTGCGGGCGATCGAGGGCTTGAGCAGCCTGCGCGACACCGTGGAGCAGGGATATGTGCCCGCCGAGAACCTCGACCCCGCGTACACCCATGCCGCGCAGGGCCTGATCGACGGCCTGGCACTGGACCGCAACCCCGAGCTCGCGACCACCTTCACCGGCAATCTGCTCGACTCCCTGCTGCGCGCGGGCGCGGCGCACAGCGCGTTCGAGACCGGCGTCTTCTCCGCGTCGACCGGTGACTCCAACGCCCTCATCCAGTTCATCGGCGCGATCGGCTCCTACGACGAGTACACCCACCAGACCGACCGGTTCGCCCGGTTCGCCACCGAGGCACAGACCGCCGAGCTCAACGGGATCAAGTACACCGCCGCGCAGGCCGTCATCAGCCGGCAGTACGCCGAGCTCCAGATCGACCCCGGATCCGTGCAGGCCGAATCGCCCGCCGAGATCCGCGAGTCGCTGAAGGCGGCGCTCGACTCCTACCCCGCCTACCGCGCCCAGGCCGAAACCCGTCTGTCGATCACCACCTCGCTGATCGGCCAGATCGCCGACCGGGCGGACCGGGCCTCCGAGGAGGCGGCGTGGCGCGCCCTGTTGCTGCTGGTGTCCGCCCTGCTGGGCTTCGCCGTCTGGCTGGTCCTCGCGATGCTGGTGCGCCGCTCGGTGGTCCGCCCCGTGCAGGCCCTGACGGGGGCCGCGCGTCAGGTCGCCGAGGTCGCCGAGCGCGAGCTGGCCCGGGTGGCCGACGACGACGCCGAGGACGACGGCCCGCCGCGGCTGCGCGCGATGCCGGTGACGGCGCGCGACGAGATCGGTGAACTCGCCGAGACCTTCAACCATGTGCAGGCGATGGCGGGCGCGCTGCTGGAGCGGCAGGTGCTCAGCAGGCGCAACGTCGCCGAGATGTTCGGCAACATGGGCCGACGGGTCAGCAATCTGACGTCACGTCAGCTGGCGCTGATCGATGCGGTGGAACGGGGCGAGACCGACCCGGCGCTGCTGGAACGCCTCTACTCCATCGACCACATCGCGGTGCGCCTGCGTCGCAACGCGGACAGCCTGATGCTGCTCGCCGGCATCCACGAGGCGGACTTCGACGCCGGTCCCACCGCGCTCGCCGACGTCGTACGCGCCTCGCTCGGCCAGATCGAGGGATACCGGCGCGTGGAACTGCGCGCCCGTACCGGTGCCGTCGTCGAGCCGGAGGTCATCGGCGACCTGACGCTGATGGTGGCCGAACTCCTGGAGAACGCGGTGTCCTTCTCGCCGGCGGGCAGCCCGGTCGAGGTGACGGTCGCGAACGGCGAGCACGGCGACGCGGTGATCGTCGTCGCCGACCACGGGCTGGGCATGAGCCCCGAGCGCCTCGACGAGGAGAACGCCCGACTGATCCGCCGCGAACGCCTGGACCTCGTACCGACGAAGGTCCTGGGTCTGTTCGTGGTCGGCACGCTGGCGCGCCGCTGGGAGATCGCGGTCACCCTGTCCCGCACCCCGGGCGGCGGCGTCACGGCCGAGGTGACGGTGCCGTCGTCGCTGCTCGTGACGGGGAGCGCGACCGGGGGTACGCCGACGGCGGCGCTGGCCGCGGTCGCCGGGGCGACGGCTGCCGCGGGGGCCGGCGGCACCACGGCGGACGGGGACGCCCGCCGCCCCGTCGCACCGACCGGCCCCGCATCCGCCGCCGCGCCCCCTTCAGCCCCTCCCGCCCCTGTCCCCGGCCCCCGTTCCTCGGCGCCCGTGCCGACGGGTTCCGCGCCTACGGATTCCGCGCCCGCGGACGTCGTACCGGCGGACCTCGGCGAGGCGGACACCGACGGCCTCCGGCCGCTCCCCCGCCGGACCTCCCGGCGACAGGTCGCTCCTGACTCCCCGGGCTCCGGTACGGCGTCCGCCGCCCGTCCCCTGAGGCGCCGCGTCCGGGGTGCCACCCTCCGCGGCGGCGACGACGCCACCGGCTCCCAGCAGGTGCTGCGGCAGGATGCGCGGACCGTGGACGCGGATGCGGTGCGGGCCGCGATCGAGGAGTTCGAGGCGGGCGTGGAGCGCGCTCACCACGACGGCGGGCGGGACGGCGTCGGCACCACGGCCCCGACCCCCCGTACGCAGGACCAGAACGACCAGAACGACCTCCCGGAAGGAGCGCAGCAGTGAGCAGCACGTCGACAGGTGGCACCCCGGCGGAAGGGCCCACTCCGGCCGAACTTCAGGCCGCCGCAGCCGACTTCACCTGGCTGCTGAACCGCTTCGCGACCGAGACGGCCGGCGTCGTGGACGCCATCGCCGTCTCGTCCGACGGTCTGCTCATCGCGGTGTCCGAGCTGCGCGAGCAGGCGGACTCCGAGCGGCTCGCCGCGATCGTCTCCGGCATCATCAGCCTGGCCGCCGGGGCCTCCGGCAACTACGGTCTCGGCGCCCTGAACAAGGTCATCATCGACCTGGAGGGCGGCCACCTGCTGGTCTCCGCGATCGGCAGCGGGGCGGTGCTCGGCGTGGTCACCGACAAGGAGGCGAAGCTGGGCAACATCGCCTACGAGATGACCGTGTTCGCCAACCGTGTCGGCGCCGCCCTCAGCCCCCAGCTCGTGCTGGAGCTGAAGAACAGCGTCGGCGCCGGCTCGGCACGCTGACGCCGAGAACGGACGACGGACACCCATGGCGGACGGCACCCCACCGCCGGAGCCCGGCGGCGCAGAGCCGAGCGAACCGGAGCCCGGCGGCGCGGAACCGATGGACCCGGAGTCGAGCGGCGCGGAGCCGAGCGGTCCGGAGCCGGTCGGTCCGGAGCCGGTCGGTCCCGCTTCCGCCGTGCGGCCGTTCCTGCTCACCGCCGGCCGGGTGGCGGACGGCGCGGACGGACCGTCGATGCCCGTCGAGACCCAGGTGGTGGCCACCGCCGAAGGGCTCGACGCACTCGACCGGCTCGCCTTCGAACGGCACGACATCGTGGCCGCCTGCCGGCTGCCCCAGTCCATCGCGGAGATCGCCGCCCGGCTGCGGCTGCACCTGAACGTGGTGCGCGTCCTCGCCGCGGATCTGCGTGCCGAGGGGCAGTTGACGGTGCACGTCCCCGATGCCGGTCTCGTCCATGACGCATCCGTCCTGCGCAGGGTCATCGACGGCCTGCGCGCCGTCCCCGACGCACGAGGGGTTCTCAGTGACACCGACTGAACCGGCCACCGTACGGCCGCCGCTGCCGGTGAAGATGGTGATCTCGGGCGGCTTCGGCGTGGGCAAGACCACGACCGTGGGCTCGATATCCGAGATCGAGCCGCTCACCACCGAGGCCGCCATCACGGAGGTCGCCGCGGGTGTGGACGACCTCACCCACACCCCGGGCAAGACCACGACCACCGTGGCCCTGGACTTCGGCTGCATCACCATCGACCCGACCCTGAAGCTGTATCTGTTCGGCACGCCCGGGCAGGAGCGGTTCGGCTTCATGTGGGACGACATCGTGGAGGGGGCGGTCGGCGGGCTCGTCATCGTCGACACCCGCCGCCTCGACGACTGCTACGCCGCCGTCGACTACTTCGAGCACAAGGGCATCCCCTTCGCCGTCGCGGTCAACGCCTTCGACGGCAGGGTCGAGCACACCCTGGAGGAGGTCCGCTGGGCCCTGGACGTCGCCGAAGGCGTCCCGGTCGTCGTCTTCGACGCCCGCGAGACCGGCTCGGTACGGGACGCGCTGCTCGTCGTCCTGGAACTTGCGCTGGCCCGCACGCAGCGCTGACCGCGACGCCCCTTGCTCTCGGAGGGTCGGCTACATGCGCCTGCGCACCCCCGGCGACACGGTGAGCCGGCCCAGCAGCCAGAACACCGCGAGGGTCACCAGGGCCATCGCGGCGACCAGCGTGGCACCGCCCACGACCTTCTCGTAGTTGCGCTGGTAGAGACCGTCGATGATGTAGCGGCCGAGGCCGCCGAAGCTGACGTACGCGGCGATGGTGGCCGTCGAGACGATCTGGATGGCCGCCGAGCGCAGGCCGCTGAGGATCAGCGGGAGGGCGACCGGCAGTTCGACCCGGAACAGGATGCCGGTCTCGGCCATGCCCATGCCTCGGGCGGCGTCCACCGGCGCGGGGTCGACGGAGCGCATCGCCTCGTTGGTGGTGACCAGGATCGGCGGGACGGCCAGCACGACCAGCGGGATCATCACGGGTGCCAGACCGAGGCCCAGCAGGATGAACATCAGCACCATCAGACCGAAGCTGGGCAGCGCCCGGGCGGAGGTGGCGATGAGGCCGAGCGCGTGGCCGCCGCGTCCGGTGTGGCCGGTGAGCAGGCCGAGCGGCAGTCCGACGGCGGCGGCGATGCCGAGCGCCATCAGCGTGTACTGGACGTGCTCCCCGACCCGCGTCGGGATGCCGTCGTAGCCCTGCCAGTGGGCGCTGTCGGCGAAGAAGGCGCTGATGTGGCTCAGGACGTTCACCGGGTGCCCTCCTCGGCGACGGGCGGGCGGGAGGACTTGCGGGTGCCGCGCGGCATCCAGGGCGTGAGCAGCGCGCGTACGGCGATCAGCGCGATGTCGACGAGGATCGCGAGGACGGCCGTACCCACGACGGAGAGCCACACCAGGCGCGGCTGGTTGTACTTCATCCCGGCGTCGAGCATGTTGCCGAGGGCACCCTCGTTGCCGATCAGCATGCCGACGCTGACGAGGGAGATGCTGGACACGCAGGCCACCCGCAGGCCGGCGAGGATCGCGGGCGCCGCGATCGGCAACTGCACCTGGACGTAGCGTCGTACGGGCCCGAAGCCCATGGCGGTGGCGGCGGCCAGCGTCTCCTGCGGTACCGAGCGCACGCCGTCCACGATGGCCGGCACCAGCACCACCAGGCTGTACACGGCGAGCGGGATCATCACCGTGAGTTCGCTGAGGCCGGTGTAGTCGATGAGGATGACGAAGAAGGCCAGCGAGGGGATCGCGTACAGCACGGTCGTCACCCATAGCACGGGCGGGTACAGCCAGCGGAAGCGGACGCACAGCTGGGCCAGGGGCAGGGCGACGATCAGCCCGGCCAGCACCGGGAGCAGTGCCTCGCGCAGGTGCAGGCCGACCAGGCCGGGATAGCTGTGCTCCAGATAGCTCGGCATGTCGAAGAACTCGGTCACGGCGCGACCTTCCGGACCTCGTCGTCCTCGCGTCGCCCCTGTGCGTGCCCTTGTGCGTGCTCCTGGGCATGCCCTCGTGCGTGCGCCCCGCGGATGGCCTCGCCGATGCTCTGCTGGGAGACGACCCCGGTGGCCCGGCCGTCCGCGTCCACGGCGACGGCCCATCCGGTGGGCGAGAGCACCGCGCAGTCGAGGGCGGCCCGCAGCGAGTCGGTGCCGGCCACGAACGGGCGCCCGTGCGGCAGCAGTCCGTGCGTGGCGATGTCCCCGGCGGTGAGATCGTGCGGCTCGCTCCAGCCGAGCGGTCTGCCCTCCGGGTCGGTCACGAGCAGGTAGGGCGCGTCGGCGGAGGCGGCGGCGAGCTGCTCGGCGGTGGCGTCCACGGAGACGATCGGGCCGGGCAGCAGGTCCAGGTCCGCCGAGGGGAAGAAGGACAGCCGCCGGATGCCGCGGTCGGCGCCGAGGAAGTCCTCCACGAACGCGTCGGCGGGGTGCGAGAGCAGTTCGGCGGGTGGGGCGAACTGGGCGAGGTGTCCGCCGGTGCGCATCACGGCGACCATCGTGCCGAGCTTGACGGCCTCGTCGATGTCATGGGTGACGAAGACGATCGTCTTGCCCAACTCGGCCTGGATGCGCAGGAGTTCGTCCTGGAGTCCCTTGCGCACCACGGGGTCGACGGCCGAGAAGGGCTCGTCCATCAAGAGCACCGGCGGATCCGCGGCGAGCGCCCGGGCCACGCCGACGCGCTGCTGCTGGCCGCCGGAGAGCTGGTACGGGTAGCGCTTGGCGAGGGCCCCGTCGAGACCCACCCGCTCCATCAACTCCCGTGCCCGCGCCCGGGACTTCTCCCTGCCCCAGCCGAGCAGGCGGGGCACGGTGGCGATGTTGTCGAGGATGGTGCGGTGCTGGAAGAGGCCGGCGTTCTGGATGACGTAGCCCATGGACCGGCGCAGGGTGTTGACGGGCTGCTGCCGGCTGTCCACGCCGTCGATGAGGATGGTGCCCTCGCTGGGCTCGACCATCCGGTTGATCATGCGCAGCGTGGTCGTCTTGCCGCAGCCCGACGGCCCCACGAGAACGGTGATCGAGCGGTCGGGTATGTCCAGCGAGAGCCGGTCGACCGCCACCGTGCCGTCCGGGTATCGCTTGGTGACTGACTCTATCCGTATCAAAACGCCGAATACCCTTCGGGTTTGGCAGATTTCGCCCGCTTTTGATCACGGGCTTCTGGCACAGACGGACGAGTCTAGACCTCTTGTGTTGCGGGATTCCTGCCGGTGTGTGACCCGGGGCGCCGGTCAGGAAGGCAGGTGGCGGCCGTGAGCGGGTTCAGGCAACCCGCGCCTCGGCCCGGGCCACCGGAAAGCCCTCCGTGCGCAGCGCCCCTCCCCCGGCGTCCACCGCGAACACCTCGCAGCCCTCCCGCGCGGCGGCCCACGCGATGCCGTCCGCGCCCATGGCGAAGGCGGCGGTGGCCGTCGTGTCCGCGACGGTCAGACAGGGGGCGACGACGGTCAGGGAGACCAGACCGGTCGCCGGACGTCCGGAGCGGCCGTCGATGATGTGGTCGCCGCGCTCGTAGCACGCGGACGTGGCGATCGCCCCGTCGGTGAGTTCGGCCACCGTGCACACCTTGTCGGCCTGCTCGGGGTGGCGTACCCCCACCCGCCAGGGCCCACCGCCGACGACCACGTCGCCCCCGGCGTTGAGGACGAAGCGCCGCGCGCCCGCGGCCCTCAGCAGCTCGGCGGCCCGCTGCACGGACCAGCCCTTCACCACGGCACACGGATCCAGCCCGCGCCCGGGCAGCCGTACGTCGAAGGCGCCGCCCGTGGCGATCCGGTATTCCTCGCACAGGTCGAGGACTTCGCGCAGGTCCGCGCTGACGGCACCGGCCGACAGCTCGCCCCGGTCGAGCCGGCACACCTCGCTGTCCGGCCGGAACGGGCTGAACCGGGCGTCGACTTCACGCAGCCACGCGAACACCGCGTCTGCCGTCCGTTCCCCGATGTGCTCGTCGTCCACCCGCAACGACACCGGAAATCCCATCACATGCTCGACACGACGCA
Source organism: Streptomyces sp. M41 (assembly GCF_043673425.1). Taxonomy (NCBI): domain Bacteria; kingdom Bacillati; phylum Actinomycetota; class Actinomycetes; order Kitasatosporales; family Streptomycetaceae; genus Streptomyces; species Streptomyces sp. M41. The sequence continues at coordinate 129,437 of NZ_JBIMKE010000002.1, forward strand.
CTTCAGGCCCCCTTCGCGTCGATCGCGGCCTGAAGGGACTCCCGGTACCCCTCGCTGGTCACCGTCGCCCCCGACACCGCATCGATCCGCGCGCTCTGCGCCTGCAACGTCCACGCGATCAACTTCGGCACCGCCGCCGTCGTCTGCGGATGATCCGGCTGCTGAAGCATCCGCACCGACGCGATCGCATCACCCTCGAACGTCACCTCGACCTGCACCGGACCCTTGTCCGTCCGCACGACCGAGCCGTCGACCGTCCGGGAGGCGGTGGAGGGTGAGGCGGACGCCGAGGCGAGAGTCTCGGCATGGGCGTCGATCGCGGCCTGAAGGGACTCCCGGTACCCCTCGCTGGTCACCGTCGCCCCCGACACCGCATCGATCCGCGCGCTCTGCGCCTGCAACGTCCACGCGATCAACTTCGGCACCGCCGCCGTCGTCTGCGGATGATCCGGCTGCTGAAGCATCCGCACCGACGCGATCGCATCACCCTCGAACGTCACCTCGACCTGCACCGGACCCTTGTCCGTCCGCACGACCGAGCCCCTGACGGCCGTGCTGCCCGAGGGGGCGGAGGAGGACGGTGAGGGGGGCGCGGCGGGGGCCGCGGCCTCAGGGGTGGGGGTGCCGAGGGACGGCTCGTAGCGCCAGACGGGGATCAGGCCCACGACGCTCAGGACCAGGACAGGTATTGCTCGCTTCACGGTGTCTTCCGTCCCTCTCAGCCGGCCAGGCCGAAGCGCTCGAAGTGGATCTGCCGCTTGGGCACGCCCAGCTCGCGCAGGCTGCCGATCACGGCGTTCATCATGGACGGCGGTCCGCACAGGAACACGTCCCGGTCGGCGATGTCCGGCACCAGCCGCGCCAGATCGGCCGGCGCCAGCCGGTCCGGGACCGCCGGTCCGGTCACCAGGTGCAGCTCGGCACCCTTGGCGTGGGCGAGCTCCGTCAGCTCGCCGTACAGGACCGCGTCCCGGTCCGAGCCCACCCGGTAGATCACGACGGCATGGCCGTGCAGCTCCTCCAGCAACGCCCGGATCGGTGTGACACCGACGCCCCCGGCGATGAGCACGGCCTCCGGACGGGTCCGGTGCAGCGCGGTGAAGGCGCCGTAGGGGCCCTCGGCGAAGACCCGCGTGCCGGCCTGCACATGCCTGATTCCCGCCGAACCGGCACCGGCCGCCTTGACGGTGAGCCGCAGCCGGTCACCGTCGGGCGCCGCCGACAGGGAGAAGGGGTTGGCCTGCCACCAGCGGTCCTTGGTCAGGAACCGCCACAGGAAGAACTGACCGGCCCGCGCCGGGAGCTTGTCCAGATCGCGGCCCGTGACGTAGACCGAGACCACGTCGTCGGACTCGGGGACGACCGCCGAGACGCGCAGCCGGTGGCGGCGGTTGCGTCGGAGCGGGAGGACGACACGGCCGGCGAACACCGCGCCGAGGGCGGCACCCCACACCCCGTACCAGTACGCCGTGGCGGCGGAGGACGAGGTGAAGGACGTGCCGACCGCGACCTGGTGGGTGAAGGCCAGGACCACCGCGACGTAGGTGTAGAGGTGGATGAAGTGCCAGGTCTCGTAGGCCAGCCTGCGCCGTGCGAACCGGGCGGAGACGACGCCGATCACCATGATGATCCCCAGCGCGACGACGGCGCGCAGCACGCCCTCGACCGTCTCGGCGAGGTCGATCAGCTGGTTCACCGGGTCCAGGGAGGAGGACTCGGCGTAGCCGAAGGTGATGAACACGGCGTGCGCGAGCAGGGCCCACAGGACGCCGAAGCCGGTCCAGCGGTGCCAGGAGGTCAGCCGGTCCATGCCGATCCGGTGGTCCAGCCAGGGCAGCCGGGCCACCAGCAGCAGCTGGAACGCCATGAGCAGCGCGCCGAACAGGCCGGTGAGTCGGCCGAGCACGATGAGCGTGTTGGAGGCGAAGCCGGCCGTGGTGAAGAGGTAGAGGACCACGGCCACGTTCGCGGCCAGCACGGCGTACAGGCCCGTGCGGGCGACCACCCTGGGGCGTATCGCCGTGGGGGGCGCGGGGGGCGATGGGACGGTCGTCGTCACGGGCGACAGCTCCTTGATCTCGGCTGGATTACCGAGCTTGTCCGCAGCGGGCTGTCGAAAAGCTGTCGTACTTCTTTCAACTGGTTATCGATGTGGTCGCGGTCCCCTCCCCGCCACCGAGGAAGGGCGGCGGGTGCCGCACCATGAACGGGTGGAGAAAGTACGCCTTCTGGTCGTGGACGACGACCCGCCCATCGCCGACCTCGTCGCGACGGTCGCCCGCTACGAGGGCTGGGAGGCGGTCACCGCGAACTCCGGCGAGGAGGCGCTGCGGCTGGCCGCCGAGTTCCGTCCGGACATCGTGGTGCTGGACCTGATGCTGCCCGACGTGGACGGCTTCGGGGTCCTGGACCGGCTGCGCCGTGCCGGGACGATGGTGCCGGTGGTGTTCCTGACCGCTCGCGACGGGGTCGCCGACCGGGTGGCCGGGCTGACCCGGGGCGGCGACGACTATCTGGTCAAGCCGTTCGCGGTGGAGGAGCTGATGGCGCGGCTGCGGACCGTGCTGCGCCGCGCGGCGGGCCCCGGTTTCCAGCGCTCGGTGCTGCGGGTGGCGGACCTGATGATGGACGAGGACACCCGCGAGGTCCGGCGCGGCGAGCGGCTGCTCACCCTGACGCCGACCGAGTACGAGGTGCTGCGCTATCTGATGCGCAGGTCGCCGACCGTGCTGACCAAGGCGCAGATCCTCGACCATGTGTGGGAGTACGGCTTCGGCGGTCGCTCGAACGTGGTCGAGCTGGTCGTCAGCCGGCTGCGCCGCAAACTCGACGAGCCCGACGACGGCCGGGCGCCGCTGATCCACACCGTGCGCGGCTTCGGGTATGTGATCCGGCAGGCGGCCGAGTGATCGGGCGGCTGCGGCGGGCGTATCGCGGTATGCGGCTCGGGACCCGGCTGGCGCTGGGTCTCGGCGTGCTGTCACTGACGGTGTTCGCGGTCGTCGGGACGGCCCTGACGACGTACATGCGCGACTATCTGTCGGCCCAGCTCGACACCCAGCTCGCGCAGGGCCAGCTCGCCCAGTCCAAGTCCATCGCGGACTACGGCACGCTCACCGGCAAGAAGTACTACAGCTGGTATTACGCCGTCTACGACGTGTCGGGCGGCGAGGCGGTGCTGCGCAGCCCGGAGGACCCCGGCGATCTGCCCGCCGACGTCGGTGACTTCACCGCCCTGGCCCGCGCCCAGGCCGCCGCGCACCAGGAGGTCCTGCGCACCGAGCACCTCAAGGGCAAGGGCGAGTACCGGCTGCGTGCCTGCGAGGTGGAGCCCGGTGTGGTGCTGGTGAGCGCGGCGCCCATGGCGGACATCGAGGACACCGTCGGTCAGCTGATCACGATCCAGGCCGTGACCTTCGGGCTCGCGCTGCTGGCCCTCGTGGTGTGCGGGCGGGGGATGCTGCGGCGCGGACTGAAGCCGCTCAGCGACATGGCGCACACGGCCCGGGACATCACCTCGCACGATCTGACGGACTCGGGGCGGCTGCCGGTGCGGCACGACGCGCGCGGCGGCGGGCCGGAGGTGGAGGAGCTGCGGACCGCGTTCAACACCATGCTGGAGCACATCGACGACTCCCTCGTGGTGCGCGCGGAGGCCGAGCAGCGGCTGCGCCGGTTCGTGGCGGACGCCTCGCACGAGTTGCGGACGCCTTTGATGTCGGTGCGCGGTTACGCGGATCTGTTCCAGTACGCGGCGGCCAACGCTCCCGAGGAACGCGACCGGCATCTGGCACGGTTGCGCGCCGAGGCCGCCCGGATGGGCTTCCTCCTCGACGATCTGCTGCTGCTCGCCCGCCTGGACGCGGCGGAGGTCGAGACACCGCTGCGCCTTCAGGAGGCGGACCTGGTGGAGCTGGCCGAGCAGGCCGCGCACGCCTTCCGGGTCACCCATGTCGGCCACCCGTTGACGGTGGTTCCCGGCCCCGCCTCCCTGACGTTGCGCCTGGATCCGCAGCGCGTCCGCCAGGTGCTGGACAACCTGCTGACCAACGCGGCGATGCACACACCGGCCGGGACACCGGTGTCCCTGGCGGTGTCGACGGCGAACGGGGTGGCGCGGGTCCGGGTCGCCGACGCCGGTCCCGGTATCCCGCCCGCCGACCGGGAACGGGTCTTCGACCGCTTCTACCGGGTCGACAAGGCGCGCAGCCGCGACCGGGGCGGCAGCGGCCTCGGCCTCGCGGTCGCCCAGTCGCTGATCCAGGCGCACGGCGGCCTGATCGAGGTGGCCGGTGAGCCCGGGGCGACGGTGTTCACGGTGTCGATCCCGGCGGCGGCGGTGGTGGACAACGAACCCGGAGAGGATAAGGTTAGGCTTACCTAAGTAGAAAGGTCGCCATGTCTGCTGCCCCGTGCCCTGAGCCGACGCCCGCCGAGCGTGCCCGCTCGGTGCTCTCGGCGGCCGGCTCCCTGACCCTCACCACACACGGCCACCGCGTCGAGCTGATCGGCCTGCACACCGTCGACGCCGCCGCCCGGCTGCTGATCCAGAACCCGCCCGACGCCCACCTCGCCGCCGAACTGGCCATGGCGCCGCACGGCGACCTGACCGCCCTGGTGGAGTGCACCGACATCGCCCCCGTCTCGGTACGGGAGCGGGTGCGCGCCCGGCTGACGCTGGGTGGCCGGCTCACCGCCCTCGGCCCCAAGGCGCTGGTGTTCCACCCGGCGCGGGCCGTGCTCACCGAAGGCGACACCGCCATCACCATCGGCCTCGACGAACTCACCCTGGCCGCCCCCGACCCGCTGGCCACCCACGAGGCGGAGATGCTGGCCCGGCTGGACGCGGCGCACAGCCACACCGTCGCCCCGCTCGCCCGGCTCCTCCCGGCCCGGCATCAGCTCGGCGCGAGCGAGGTACGGCCCCTGCGGCTCGACAGGCACGGCCTGGTGCTGCGAGTGGAGACACCGGGCTCACGGGCCGACGTCCGGCTGCCGTTCGGTACCGCGGCCACCCACCCCGGCGATGCGGTGCGCCAGATCCACGCCCTGCTCGCCGAGGCCACGTCCCGCCCGCGCCACCGGCGCCTGCCGACCACGTCATAGGCCCCCCGGCCCGACGCCGCTGCCGGCCGCCGGACGCTCGGTCGTCTCCACGAGGGAGATCGTGAACGGATGCCGGGGCGCCGTCAGGATCTGGTGCGCCGGGCCCTGTTCGACCAGTCCCCCCGCGTCCAGCACGGCGATGCGGTGCGCCGGGCGCGCGGCGTCCAGGTCGTGGGTGATGAGGACCAGGGACAGGTCGTCCCCCGCACCGACCCGGCCCGCGAGGACGTCCAGGATGCCGCGCCGGGTCACCGCGTCCAGGCCCGAGGTGACCTCGTCGCAGATCAGCACGAGGAGAGGGACGGCCGGCACGGCGAGGCCGAGCGCGCAACGACGGTGCCTCATGCGGTCGCCCCCGCGCGGGGCGTGAACTGGTACGCCACCAGGTCCGCCACGAGGTTGAGCAGAACCGTCCGGGGGCGGCTGGGCGGCCCGAGTGACCTCGGCGCTGGTGGGGCGGGATGCAGGTGCCGGGCCGCCCCTTCGGCCCCGTCACCCCGGCCACCCGGGTCGACCCGCCGGGCCCCGCCCGGTCGCGCGATACTGGCCGCATGCGCGCACCGCGGGGCGTGGGATGCTTCGTCGCCGGCCTTGGGCTGGTGGCCGTCCTCGGCTGTACCGGGGGCGGCGGCGAGGGCGCCGCGCGTACCGGCACCCCGGTCGGGTCGGCCGCCCCCGCCGGCAGCGAACCACCCGCCACGACGGCCGCCCCTCCCACCCCGGCCGACCCGGTCTCCCTCCCGGCCCTGATGCAGCGCGAGCACCGGGGCTCCGACCTGCGGCTCGGGGCCGTGCGGGTGCGCACCGACGCCTACACCCAGTACGCCGTCACCTATCGGTCGGGCGGACTGAAGGTCTCGGGGATCATGAACGTCCCCCGGGGCGAGGGCCCCTTCCCGGCGCTGGTCCTCGCCCACGGCTACATCGATCCGGACGTCTATGTCACCGGCCAGGGCATGCCCCGGGAGCAGGACCTGCTGGCCCGCAGGGGCTATGTCGTCCTGCACACCGACTACCGCAATCACGCCGGCTCCGACGACGACCCGGACAACGACGTGAATCTGCGACTCGGTTACACCGAGGACGTCATCGCCGCCGCCCACGCCCTGCGCTCCGCCGCCCGCCCCGACGTCGACGACGAGCGGATCGGCCTGCTCGGGCGGTCGATGGGCGGCGGGGTCGTCTACAACACGCTGGTCGTGGCTCCCGGTCTGTTCGACGCCGCCGTCGTCTTCGCGCCGGTCAGCTCGCGCCCGCAGGAGAACATCGACCACTTCCAGCGGCCGGAGAATGATCCGCTCGTCGACGAGATCGAGGCCGCGCACGGCACACCCGAGGAGAACCCGGAGTTCTGGCGGCAGGTCTCCCCGGTCACCTACGTGGACCGGGTCACCGAGCCCCTGCTGGTCCATCACGGCACCGCCGACGACACCTGCCCCTTGGCCTGGTCGAAGCGGACCGTCGCCGCGTTCGAGGCGGCGGGCAAGGACGTGGAGCTGCGGACGTATCCCGGTGAGGGTCACACCTTCGGGCCGCAATGGCCGGAGTCGATGGACGTGACTACGGCGTTCTTCGCCCGCCACCTGCGCCGATGACGCCCGTGTGACGCACAACGCACGGCGGATCCCCAACTTTTTGCCTGCGGCGCTGATTGTTTCGCTCGCTCCGTACGTACTGCCTGGTGACCGAGTCATTCACGTCAGGAGGCACGATGCCCATCTCGCGCCGCATGGTAGGCACCGTCTTCGTCGGAGGGGCCCTCGTCGTCACCCTCTCTGCTCTCGCCTACCCAGCCATGCTCGGCGTGGAGACCACGTCAACCTCGCAGGACCGCGTCATCGCCAACACCCAGTACGGCCCCCTGACCGAGGCCGACCGGGACTTCGTGGTCAAGGTCCGCGCCGCAGGTCTGTGGGAACACCCGCTGGGCATGATGGCGATGGAACGAGGCACGACCCCGGAGATGAAGGAAGCCGGCCAGCACCTGGTCGTCGGACACGCCCGGCTCGACCTCGCCTGCCGCAAGCTCGCGTCCGAGCTGAACATCACGCTCCCCAACCAGGCCAGCCCGCAGCAGCAGCAGTTCGTGGCGACCGTGGACTCCAAGACCGGCAAGGAGTTCGACGCCACCGGTGTCGCCATCATGCGTGTGACACACGGGCAGATCTTCCCGGCCATCGCGAAGATCCGCGGCACCACGCAGAACACCCTGGTCCGTCAGCTGGCGGACCTGGCCAACGACACCGTGCTCGACCACATGACGATCCTGGAGAAGACCGGGATGGTGAACTTCGACGCGAACAACTTCCAGCAGACCTCGCCGCCGAAGCTCCCCAAGGAACAGCTCACGCCGCCGGCGCCCCAGCCGGGCGCACCCGTGCTCACGCTCGCCATCCCCAAGGGCCTGGAGGACCTGAACACCGCGTCCCCGACGGCCCTGCCGAGCGCCGACGTCAAGTAGCGCTGAGCTGCGGCAGCGGACCGCGGTCGATCGTGAGGCCCGCCCGGCCGGACCCGGGTGGGAGGTGGGTGCCGCAGCCCGTGGTGGGTGCCTCAGCCCGTCTTCCATCCCCAGGGCGTGTCCATCCGCTCCCACTCGGCGGCCCACTGCTCCAGGCGCCGGCGCTCCATACCCAGCCGCACCGTCCAGGTGCAGCCCAGCACCACACCGGCGGCGCCGGCCGCGGCCAGGACGCCTCCGGCGATCGAGTGCAGCCGTATCTCGGCCTCGGACAGCGGCTCGTTGACGATGGCGCCGCGACGGTCGGTCCACACGTCGACCTTGCTGCCCGCCTGCGTCTTGGGCGACACACGGGCCTCGTCGGTACGGGTGCGGCCGTCGGCGTCGGTCCAGCGGACGGTCGCCCACACCATGTGGTCGGTGGCGACCCGGGAGGCTCCCGGGTCCTCCGCGTCCTTCACCAGGACCGCCGTCACCCGACGGCTCTCGGCCCGTTGCTGCTCGGCGGAGGCCACGACCGCGTCCGCCGCGAGCATCCCTCCGAACACGGCGCCGACCAGCGCCAGCAGCCAGCCGCACAGCACGACCCAGCCTTCGATGACGTCACTGCGCCGCCTCAGCGGGCTGCGCCGCCACCGCCACAGCCGCACTCTGGTGCACTGAGTCGCAGCCATGCCGACACCCCCTTGAGCACCGACAGCACCCCTCCAGTGTGCGCCCACCTGCCCCCACCTCGCAGCTTCCACCGCGGGCCCCGGCTCCCGGCGGAAATCCGGTCGAGGGCCGGCGCCCCGGGCGTGGCCCCGGGCACGTCGCTCGCTCGCCGACCCCGCTTCGGCTCGCGGACACCGCCGTGTCATGCCGGGCGGGCACGTTGCCGTCGTCCCCCGTCGCCCCGCCCTCCAGGCCCTCCCGCGTCCGCGCGGATGGGACGCGAAAGGACGACCGCGCCGTGTCCTCGCTCCCGCTCGGCGATCGCCCCGGATCGCTCCCCGCTCGTGCTCGCCCCACCCTCCCCGCCGTCGCCCCGCTCCCCGCCCCGCGTTCCCGCTTCTTCCCGGCCCGCCTCACGCGCCTTGCGCTGACCCTGCTCCCGCTTCTGCTGATCGGGGCATGGGCGGCGGCCGACCTGCACACCTTCCGGGACGGTGTGAACCGGCTCGCCACGGCCGACCCCTGGTGGCTGCTCGCCGGTCTGTTCTTCACCTGCATGGGCTGGGTGGCCGCCGCCGCCGTCCGCCAAGGTGCCCTGCCGGAACGGCTGCCGCCTGGTCTGCTGCTGGCCTCGCAGTTCGCGGCCGGCGCGGCCAACCACGTGCTGCCGGCGGGCATCGGCGCGCACGCCGTCACCCTGCGCTTCCTGCAAGGCCGAGGCATCCCGGCAGACCGGGCCGCCGCGTCACTGGCCCTGTACTCACTGGTAAAGCCGGTCGCGAAGACGCTGGTGCTGCTCGGATTCCTCGTGGCCCTCCCCGAACTGCTGCACCTCGCCCAACTCGTCCCGGACCGGGGGACGTTGCTCCTGATCGCCACCGCTGTCACGGCCCTCCTCGCCACGGCGGGCGTCGTCGCGGCGACCGTACGCCCGCTGCGCCGCCCCCTCGCCCGCTTCGTCCGCGCCGCCCTCACCGACGCCCTTGTCCTGCACACCCGCCCCGGCCGCGTTCTCGCGCTGTGGGGCGGGGCCGCCGCCACCCCGCTGCTCCAGGCGAGCGTGATCGCCTCGGTCGGTTTCGCGCTGGGCCTGCCGCTGTCGTGGACGCAGGTGGTGCTCGCGTTCCTGCTGGCCGGCACCGCGGCGGGCGCCGTGCCCGCACCGGGCGGCATCGGTCCGGTGGACGCGGCGCTGGTCTTCACGATGACGACGTTCGGCGCACCGATCGACATCGCCGCGGCCACCGTCATCGGCTACCGCGTCCTGACGGTCTGGGTGCCGCTGCTGCCGGGCGCGCTGGTGCTGTCGATCCTGGTCCAGCGGAAGATCCTCTGAGTCAACGCCCCCGGACCCGGAGCATTCTCCCGGCGCCCGAACACCCCACCCCCCAATTGAATAGACGCAACGTCTGGTCTAGTCTAGATTCGAGATTAGACGCAACGTCCAGTCTCGTCTTGGGCCTGCTCTGCCTTGCCTTGCCTTGCCTTGCCTTGCCCTGTTCAGCTCGTGAGAGGCCACAGTCATGGAGAACCCGACTGCCCGCACCGTCGACCCACCCAGCCCGCCCGACGAGCCCCGACACGTGAAACGCGGCGGCCTTGCCGTTCTCGGCGTGGCCTTCGCCTTCTGGATCACCATGGCCGGCACCACGGTTCCGACGCCCCTCTACCCGCTCTACGGCGAGGAGTTCGGCTTCACGCCGTTCACCGTGACCGTGGTCTTCGCCGTCTACGCGCTCGGTGTCGTCGTGGGCCTGCTGGTCTTCGGACGGCTCTCGGACCAGGTGGGACGCCGTCCGGTCCTGATCGCGGCCACATTGCTGTCGGTCGGAGCAGCCGCCGTCTTCCTGCTCGCCCAGAGCGTCGCGGCCATGCTCGTCGCCCGGGTCGTCTCGGGGTTCTCGGCGGCCCTGGTGACGGGCGCCGCCACCGCGGCCCTCGCCGAACGCCTCGGGCCCGACTCCCGCGCGAAACCCGCCACCGTCGCACTGTTCGCGAACATGGGCGGCCTGGCCGGCGGCACCCTGCTGGCCGGCATCCTGGCCGATGTCGCCCCGTCCCCGCTGCGCACGCCCTGGGTCGTCGTGCTCGCCCTGGCCGCCCTCGGCACGCTCGGCGTCATGGTGACCGGGGAGAGCTCGGCCCACCGGTCCGGCTTCACGCTCCGGGTGCAGCCGCTGCATGTGCCGGGCGAGATCCGCTCGGACTTCCTGCGCTCGGCCATGGCCGCGGGCTCCGGCTTCGCGGTGCTCGGCGTGCTGACCGCCGTGACCGGCCTGTTCCTTGGCACCGTCCGGCACGAGACCAGCCATGCGCTGACCGGATTCGTCGTCTTCACCGCGTTCGCCTGCACGGCCTTCGGTCAGCTCCTGGTCCGGGTCCTCAAGCCCGCCGCCGCCCTGCCCGCGTCCTGCGTGGGACTGATCGTCGCCGCCGGCCTGATCGCCACCTCCATGGCGACCGGCGGCCTGATACCGCTGCTGGTCGGCGCCGCCCTCGACGGGCTGGCCACAGCGCTCGCCGTGGGCCACGGCGTCGGCACCATCACCACGCGCAGCGCCCCCCTGCACCGGGGCGCGTCGGTGTCGACCTTCTTCGCCGTCCTGTACTCGATGCTCGCGGTGCCCGCGATCGGTGTGGGCGTCCTCATCCGCGAGACGGGTCTGCGTCCCGCCGGTGAGATCTTCAGCGCGCTGGTCGCAGCGCTGTGCCTCGGTGTCCTGCTCAGCCTGGTGCGCACGCGCGGGAAAGCAGCCTGACGCCGGTCTCCGCGGCCCGGTTCGCGGCGGATGCCCTGTGCCAGAATCGCTGCTGTCGCACGACTCGAAAGGTTGACGGGACCATCAGCGCCACGCGAAATCCACGACCCGCCGGTGACCGGGCCGCGGTCATCAGCCGAACCGGCCCACGCCGCAGCGAGAGCGTCCGGCTGGCGGTGCTCAACGCCGCGGACGATCTGCTCGTCGAGCGGGGTTTCGCCGGTCTGACCATCGAGGGCATCGCGCAGCGCGCGGGCGTCGCCAAGCAGACGATCTACCGCTGGTGGAAGTCGAAGGTCGACATCCTCCTGGACACCCTCGCCGACGACGCCCGCGAGGCCCTTCGCTGGCGCACGGACGACTCCGTGAGCGCCGAGGAGAATCTCGCCGCCCACCTGCGGCGGGTCGCCGACTTCTTCGAGGAGCCGGCCGGCCGGGTGCTTCAGGCCCTGCTCGGCCACGCTCAGTTGGAGAGCGACACGGCGACCGCGCTGCGGGAGGGCTTCCTGCGGGAGCAGCGCGAGCGCGACCGGGCCGGTCTGCGCGACCTTCTCGCGGGCGAGCCCGGCCGCACCGTCGACGACCGGGCTCTCGACCGGCTCGTGGACCTGCTGCTCGGGCCGCTGTACCACCGGGTGCTCGTGTTCGGTGAGCCCGTCGACAGGACGCTGCTGGACGCCACGGCACGACTGGTGCTCACGATGGCCCGCGAGTCGGCCGTCAAGACCTCCCGAGCACCCTTCGCAGGCTCCTGAACGACACCGGCGAGAGCCACCGCCATCAGGCGCCCGCTACTCCTGCGCGACCCGCACGACCGCCACGGTGATGTTGTCGGGCCCGCCCGCCTCGATGGCCGCTTTCCACAGCTCGAAGGCCGCCCGGCCGTCGTCGTGCTCCTGGAGGATCTCCTCCAGCACGTCCGTCGTCACCGGATCCGTCAGTCCGTCCGAGCAGATGAGATACCGCTCGCCGGGCGCCATGACCTCGGCCCGCACATGGGGCGTGACGGCCCGATGGGTGAGCGAGCCGCCCAGGCACTGGGTGACGAGAGAGGTCGTCTGCCCGGCGGGGTGCGGCGGGCTGTCGTCGACGCTGACCTGGCGCAGCCCCTCGTCGGAGGCCACGAAGACCTGGCTGTCGCCCACGTTGAACACCAGCAGCGAGTCGGGCTGCACGACGACACCCGCGACCGTCGTCCCCATGCCGGCCAGCTCGCCTCCCCGGTCGCCGCCCGCCGCCTGGAAGACGGCGCGGTTGCAGACGTTCAGGGCGTCGCGGACGGCGACCTCACTGCTCAGGGCCGGGCCGAGGGAGGCGATCCGGCGGGCGACGAGCGCACTGGCCACATCGCCGCCGGGATGCCCGCCGAGCCCGTCGGCGACGGCCACGACGAGAGGCGTGCCGAGCGGGAAGATCAGGGTCTGCGGATTCTCGGTGACGGTCGCGCACAGCGTCCACGGCCCGACGGCGAGACTGTCCTCGTTCCGTTCGCGCAGCAGCCCGGGATGGCTGATCGCACTCACAGCGACGTACGGCATGCAGCGACACCGCCTTCCCGCACCGGGCGCCTGGCCGGGCCGGATCTTTCCTACGAGTCTAGGAACAGCGGCATCCGGCGTGCCAGCGCGGCAGCCCTTCCCGCCTGCCCCTGTCCGGTGTCAGCCCTCGTCCGGTGTCAGGCGCAGCGAGATGCTGTTGATGCAGTACCGCTGATCGGTCGGGGTCGGATATCCCTCGCCCTCGAAGACATGCCCGAGGTGCGACCCGCACCGGGCGCATCGCACCTCGGTGCGCACCATCCCGTGCGAGCGGTCCTCGATCAGCTCGACCGCGTCGGTGTCCTTCGGGTCGTAGAAGGACGGCCAGCCGCAGTGCGACGCGAACTTCGTGGCGGAGGTGAACAGTTCGGCGCCGCAGGCCCGGCAGGAGTAGACGCCCGCCGTCTTGGTGTCGGTGTACTCACCGGTGAAGGCGGGCTCGGTGCCGGCCTGGCGCAGAACGGCGTACTCGGCCGGGGTCAGCTCCGCGCGCCACTGCTCGTCCGGCTTTTCGACGTCGTACGACATGAGTCCTTGCCCCTCACTTCGACAGGCGGTCCAGGATGAGCGGGCCGAGGTCCGTGACGTCGCCCGCGCCCATGGTGAGAACGAGATCACCGGGCTTCGCCATTCCCGCGGCCAGCGCGGGGGCTTCGCTCTTGTCGGCGACGGCCGTCACCGCGGCACCGGCGGCCCGGGCGGCGTCGATGATCAGCTCGCTGGTCACGCCGGGGATCGGGTCCTCGCGGGCCGGGTAGATGTCCAGGACCAGCGAGGCGTCCGCCAGGGCCAGGGCCTCGCCCATCTCCTTGCCGAGCTCCTGGGTGCGGGAGAACAGGTGGGGCTGGTAGACGACCAGGATCCGGGCGTCCCCGGCGGCGGCGCGCATGGCCTCCAGGTCGGCCGTCATCTCGGTCGGGTGGTGGGCGTAGGAGTCGATGACCTGGACGCCCGCGACCTCGCCCTTCAGCTGGAGTCGCCGTTTCACACCGGTGTACGCGGCGAGCGCCGGGGCCAGTTCGGCGGCCGGGACGCCGAGCGCGGCGCCCGCCGCGAGGGCGGCGACCGCGTTGAGGGCGTAGTGGCGGCCGGGGACCGAGACGGTGAAGGTGAGTTCCGCACCGTCCAGGAGGACGGTGACCTCGCTCTTGAGTCCCTGCGGTACGACGGACAGGACGCGTACGTCGGCGTCCGCCGCGGCGCCGTAGGTCACGACCCGCACCTTGCGGTCCGCGACCAGCCGGGTCAGCTCCCGAGCGCCGTCCTGGTCGGCCGAGATGACCAGGGTGCCGCCCTCGGTGATGCGGTCGGCGAACGTCACGAAGGACTCGTAGATCTCGTCCATCGAGGCGTAGTTGGCGTGGTGGTCGAGCTCGACGTTCAGGACGATGGCGACGTCGGGCGCGTACTTGTGGAAGCTGCGGTCCGATTCGTCCGCCTCGGCGACGAAGATGTCGCCGTCGCCGTGCAGGGCGTTCGAGCCGGGGGCGTCCAGGTCGCCGCCGATGGCGTACGACGGCTTCAGGCCCAGCTCGGACAGGGAGACGGCCAGCATGGACGTCGTGGTGGTCTTGCCGTGCGTACCGGCGACGGCGATCGGGCGCAGCCCCTGCATCAGCGCGGCGAGGGCGTCGGAGCGGTGCACCACCGGGATGCCCAGCTCGGCGGCGCGGGCGAGCTCGGGGTTGTCCTGGCGGATCGCCGACGACACCACGACACAGCTGGCGTCGTCGGCGAGGTGCTCGGCGGTGTGCCCGATGTGCACGGTCGCGCCGAGCGCCCGCAGGGCGTCGGCGGTCGCGGACTCCTTGACGTCGCTGCCGGCCACGTCGGCCCCGCGCTGCGCCAGAATCTTCGCGATCCCCGACATCCCGGCCCCACCGATGCCGATGAAGTGCGGTCGGTCCATGGCGGTGGGAATGCCGGGTGCCATGCGTGTTCTCCCAAGGATTGCGATACGACGGTGAGGCCCCAGCCTATGGGGTGGGGCCGCGGACCTCGCGCACCGGAGGCCGCGAACCGTGCCCCTCACGGGGCGCGGGGAACAGCGCGACAGGCCACGCACGCCCCCGCGGCGGGGAGAACCCGGCACCCCTGCTGCGGCGCTCCTGCGATGACGGCGGCCCTGCGCCGAGCAACCCCTACGCCTTGCTGTGCGAGAACAGCTTCAGTACCGGCACACCCACCTTGTGCCGAGCCCTCGAAGCCCAGTCCCGGTGGAAGAACTCCTCCACGTAGTGGGGATCGGTCAGCACGATCACCTCGTCCGCACCGATCTCGTCGACCACGGCCTTGAGCGCGTCGAGCGGATGGTCCTCCAGCAGCCGCCCCGCCGCCTGAGCCCCGGCCGTGCGCAGTGCCGTCAGCGACACCTCCAGCGCCCGCTCCCCGGTGCTCATCGCCTCCTCGCCCTCCGGGGTCTCCCCCTCCCGGACCGCCTCGTCCAGCTCGCCGAGCGCGATGTCGTCGATGGCGCGCAGCAGTCTGTCGGCCTGCTCGCCGCGCGGCTGGAGCAGCACATGGAAGGAGACCTCTTCGTCTCCGTGCAATGTGGTGACGAACTCCACGTCTGCGGACGTCAGGGCCTTCTCGATCATCAAAACGCTTGTGAACACCGGGCGCCCCTTCTGCGGAAACCATCCTGCCCCGTGCTCGCACGGGGACTGCGAGTTTTAGTGTGCCCGGCGGAAGCGAAGCGGAACGGTAGATTCCGTCGTTTCCAGGCCCACTGCACTTATAGAACCCATTTCCGAGCCGATCTCACGTGCGCCGGTACCGGCCGAACAGAAAACCTTCCTCCTCCAGCAGCGACACCAGCTCGAACCGCTTCGGGACCGCGACGGTGGGCCCGCCGGCGATGCGCTGGGCGTCACCGGCGGTGAGCATCGGGGAGGTCGTCAGACAGAGCTCGTCGAGCACCCCCGCGGCCACCAGCTGACCGAGCAGCCGGGGCCCGCCCTCGGTGAGCAGCCGGGTGTGGCCCAGCTCGGCGAGGGCCTGGACGGCGCGTACGGGGTCCACGCCGACGCCGTCACCGGCGATCACCACGCGGGCGCCGGCCTTCTCGGCGGTCGCGACCCGGTCGGGGGCCGCCGCGGCGCCGGTCAGGATCAGCGTGGGCACGGACGGCGCGGTGAAGAGCGGGAGGCCGAAGTCCAGGTCCAGGCTCGCGCTGACCACCGCGATGGCGGGCGCCGGCGTCTGTCCGGCGGCCTCCCGCGCCTCGGCGAACTCCGCACGCGCGCGGGCCGGACGGTAGCCCTCCTGGCGGACCGTTTCGGCACCGGCGATCACGACGTCCGCGAGCCCCCGCAGCGTGCCGAAGATCCGCATGTCGGCCGCGTTGGAGATGGGCTGCGAACGCCCGTCGTGCTGCGCGGCCCCGTCCAGGGTGGACACCATGTTGGCCCGCAGCCAGGGCTGCGGCCCACCGGCCCCGGGTTCCGGCCCCGGCTCGGGATAGGCGTACGCGGCGGCCAGCTCGCCAAGACTCCACTCCCGGCCGGCGGCTCCCGCCCCGTCCTCCCCGGCCGCACCGCCGGAGGTCCTCGTCGTTGTCTGGTCGGTCACAGGGAACAGGCGTCGCATGTCAAGGAGTGTGGCACGGCGATTAGCATGGTGAACCGTGTCGTCCTCCTCCGCAGCCTCCGGTGTGCACCCGATAGCCGAAGCGAGCCCGCTGTCCCTGTGCGCCCGTGAGCCGCACGTCCCCGCGGACCGGCTGGTCGCCGAGATGGTGCCGCCGCCGCGGTTCGACTCGGTCCGCTTCAGCACCTACATCCCGGACCCGAACCAGCCCAGCCAGACCGAGGCGGTCCGCGTCCTGGAGGACTTCGCCGGCGGGCTCGGCGGCGCGCATGCGAGCGGCGCCGGGAGGACGGGCAAGCGCGGTTTCCTCGGTTTCGGCCGCTCCAAGGCACCCAAGGCACCGTCCGGGCCCCGCGGCGTCTACCTCGACGGCGGCTACGGCGTCGGCAAGACCCATCTGCTCGCCTCCCTGTGGCACGCCACCCCGGCCGAGTCGTCCCTGAAGGCGTTCGGCACCTTCGTGGAACTGACGAACCTCGTCGGCGCCCTCGGTTTCCAGCAGACGGTGCAGACCCTCTCCGGTCACCGCCTGCTCTGCATCGACGAGTTCGAGCTGGACGACCCCGGCGACACCGTCCTCGTCTCCTCCCTGCTCGGCAAGCTCGTCGAGGCGGGCGTCGCGCTCGCCGCCACCTCCAACACCCTGCCCGGCAAGCTCGGCGAGGGCCGGTTCGCCGCGGCCGACTTCCTGCGGGAGATCCAGGGCCTGTCGGCCCACTTCCGCGCCCTGCGCATCGACGGCGAGGACTACCGCCACCGCGGGCTGCCCGAGGCTCCGGCGCCGTACTCCGACGAGCAGGTGACGAAAGCGGCGTACGCCACCGCGGGCGCCTCCCTCGACGACTTCCCGCACCTGCTGGACCACCTCGCGCGCGTCCACCCCAGCCGCTACGGCGCGCTGACCGACGGGCTCGAGGCGGTCTGTCTGACCGATGTGCGGCCGGTTCCCGACCAGTCGACGGCACTGCGGCTGGTGGTGCTCGCCGACCGGCTCTACGACCGTGAAGTCCCGGTCCTGGCCTCGGGTCTGCCCTTCGACAAGCTCTTCAGCGAGGAGATGCTGAAGGGCGGCTACCGCAAGAAGTACTTCCGGGCCATCTCGCGTCTCACCGCCCTGGCCCGCGACGCCAAGGGCCTCGTGTCGCGCTGACGCGCACTACCTGAAGCAACTCCCCCTGGTCAAGGGGTAGTTCACGCCACGCCACGCTCGGGTTTCAGGCTCTCTTCAGCTCGAAACGTTAAGTTAACCCTGCAAACAACTTCGCCGGGCTAATGTGTTTCTTGACCAACGGTTGACCAAGTGTTGGTGCGCACTAGAGGCGTGAACTGACTGGAGGGAGGCGTATGTTCCGAGGCGCGACGGCTCGCACAGTGGTTTCGGCACCCGCCGCCGCCCTGCTCGCCCTCCAGTTCTTCGCACCCGCCGCGTCCTTCGCATCCGCGCACACGGTCGGTCAGGTAGAGGCCAAAGCCCACTCCGGAACCAAGCTCTCCGGGAAGGCGTTGCGCGACGAGACCCGCGCGTCCCGCCACTGTGCTCCCCCGGGCCCCGGGGACCCGACCGGTCCACCGGGCACCCGCGACCGGCTGCGCCTCGCCGCCGCTGAGAGAGCAGAGAAGCCCCCCACCTCTGTCATGTAAACCCCGACGCGCCACTGCGGCGCGCCAGGAGGAGTCACCACATATGCAGCCCCTCATCGACAACGCCCGCACGTTCGGACAGCGCCCTGAGGAGTTCGCCCAGCTGGCCCAAGGGCAGTCCCCGCAGGTTCTGTTCATCACCTGCTCCGACTCCCGGGTCGTACCGGCCCTGATCACGGGCGCCCGCCCCGGCGAGCTCTTCGAGCTGCGCACCGCGGGCAACATCGTCCCGCCGTACGCCTGCGCGCACCCCACCAGCGAGGCGGCCACCATCGAGTACGCCGTGGAGGTCCTCGGCGTCCACGACATCGTGGTCTGCGGCCACTCCCACTGCGGCGCCGTCGGCGCCCTGGTGCGCGGCGACGACCTCGACGCCGTGCCGGCCGTGCGCGACTGGCTCGCGCAGGCCGATCCGCGCCCGACGGGCGCCGTCGAGGACCCCGAGGTCGCCGAAGGGGTCCAGGCGCACGTGCTGACACAGCTGCTGCGGCTGCGCTCGTACCCGTTCATCGAAAGGAAGTTGAAGGCTCGTCAACTGTCCCTGCACGCCTGGTACTACGAGGTGCACAAGGGCGCCGTGCACGTCCACAGCCCCGAGACCGACACGTTCGAGGCGCTGTGACCACCATGATGACCGCCAAGTTCCCCCATCTGCGGCAGGACTTCGCCGCCTCGCTGGTCGTCTTCCTGGTCGCGCTGCCGCTGTGCGTGGGTGTGGCCGTCGCCTCCGGAGTCCCGGCCGAGCTCGGGCTCGTCACCGGCATCGTGGGCGGCCTCGTCACCGGCATGATGCGCGGCAGCAGCCTTCAGGTCTCCGGGCCCGCCGCCGGTCTGACCGTGCTGGTCTTCGAGGCCGTCCAGGAGTTCGGGCTGCCGGTGCTCGGTGTGCTGGTGCTGGCCACCGGCCTGCTCCAGCTCCTCATGGGCGCCCTGAGGCTGGGGCGCTGGTTCCGGGCCATCTCGGTCTCCGTGGTCGAGGGCATGCTGGCCGGAATCGGCCTTGTCCTCATCGCGGGGCAGTTCTACGCGCTCGCGGACGCCAAGGCGCCCGCCTCCGGGCTGGAGAAGATAGCCGGGCTTCCCGGCGCGGTCGCCGACGCCGCCGGGAACACCTCGGCCCTGGCCTCGGTCGGTCTGGGCGCCGGCACCATCGCCGTCCTGGTGCTGTGGAAGCGGATGCCGCGCCGGGTGCGCGCCCTGCCCGGACCGCTCGCCGCGGTCGGCCTCGCGACCGCGGTGGCCGCCTTCTTCTCCCTGCCGGTCGCCACCGTCGAGGTCAAGGGGCTGCTGGGCTCCATCCAGCCGCCGTCCCTGAGCGCCTTCGGTGAGCTCGCCGACATCGGTGTGCTCACCACGATCGTCGCCTTCACGCTCATCGCGTCCGCCGAGTCGCTGTTCAGCGCCGCCGCCGTGGACCGGCTGCACGACGGGCCGCGCACCGAGTACGACAAGGAGCTGATGGCGCAAGGCGCGGGCAACACCGTCTGCGGTGCGCTCGGCGCGCTGCCGATGACCGCGGTCATCGTGCGCAGCTCCGCCAATGTCGCGGCGGGCGCGAGGACGAAGGCGTCCCGGGTCATGCACGGCGTGTGGCTGCTGCTCTTCGCCGCGCTGCTGCCGGCCACGCTGGCGCTGATCCCGATCCCCGCCCTGGCCGGCATCCTTGTCCACGCGGGCTTCAAGCTGATCCCCTTCCGCGGGATCGTGTCCCTGTGGCGGGGTCACCGGGGCGAGGCGCTGATCCTGGTCGTCACCGCCGTCTCGATCGTCGCGGTCAACATGTTCGAGGGCGTGCTGATCGGTCTGGCCCTGTCGGTCGCCAAGACCGCCTGGGAGGCCTCGCATGTGAAGCTGGAGGTCATCGACAAGGGCGCCGGCCCCATCCAGGCGTATCTGTCGGGCAACGCGACCTTCCTCAGGCTCCCGAAGATCCTCGACAGCCTGGAGAACCTGCCGCAGGACCGCCCGGTGGAGCTGGACCTGTCCGGCCTGCACCACCTGGACCACGCCTGCCGTACGGCCTTGGAGAACTGGGCCGAGCGCCACAGCGCGGTGGGCACGGAACCGGTGCGTCTCACCGAACCGGAGCAGAAGGCCGAGCAGGAGCCGGAGCGGGTCACGGCACCCTGACCGTGCCTGGTCCGGGGCCGTCCATGGCCCCGGACCAGGCACCCGGCATATCGTTACAGGAGCATACGGAACGGGCCTCTCCGCAAGGAGGTCGTCATGGTCCAGGAGCTGCTGGGCGTAGCCGCCGGCATCGGCGCGGCGGGACTGGTGTACGTCGCCGCCGCCGCGCGAGTCGTCAAGCAGTACGAGCGCGGGGTGATCCTGCGGCTCGGGCGGCTGCGGGGTGCCGTGCGGGAGCCGGGGTTCACGCTGATCGTCCCGGCCGTGGACCGGCTCCACAAGGTCAACATGCAGATCGTGACGATGCCCGTGCCCGCGCAGGAGGGCATCACCCGGGACAATGTGACCGTGCGGGTGGACGCCGTCGTGTATTTCAAGGTCGTGGATCCGTCGGCGGCGATCATCAATGTCGAGGACTACCGTTTCGCGGTCTCCCAGATGGCGCAGACGTCGCTGCGCTCGATCATCGGCAAGAGCGACCTGGACGATCTGCTTTCCGACCGCGAGAAGCTCAACCAGGGCCTGGAGCTGATGATCGACAGCCCGGCGGTGGGCTGGGGCGTGCAGATCGACCGTGTCGAGATCAAGGACGTCTCCCTGCCCGAGTCGATGAAGCGCTCCATGGCCCGGCAGGCGGAGGCCGACCGGGAGCGGCGGGCCCGGGTCATCAACGCCGACGCCGAGCTCCAGGCCTCCAAGAAGCTGGCCGAGGCCGCGCGTCAGATGGCCGACACCCCCTCCGCCCTTCAGCTGCGCCTGCTCCAGACGGTGATGGCGGTGGCGGCGGAGAAGAACTCCACGCTGGTGCTGCCGATTCCGGTGGAGCTGCTGCGGTTCCTGGAGCGGGGGGCGGAGTCGCCGTCGGACCACGCGGGCGTATCGGCTACGGGCCGCGCGGCGGTGGAGGAATCCGCCCCGGATGCCACGCGGGGTGCGGCACCGGCTTCCGCGACGGAATCCGGAGCCGAATCCCTCCCGGAGGCCGCACTGGCCCCTCTCCCGGAAGCGGCACCGGCGTCGCTCGCGGATCCCGCATCGCCGTCATCGCCGTCCCTGCCGGATTCCGTACCGGCGTCGCTCCCGGACGCGGCCCCGGACCCCATCACGGAATCGGCGACGGAATCCGCACCGGACACCCCGGGACAGCGCCTTCAGAAGTGACACACGCTACGCGCGTGGTTCACGCGGCTGGCACCAGGTGATAGACACAGCGGGTCACGGTTCCTGTCCGCCAGCAGGAAGGTTTCCCCATGTCCGAGAACACGACCGCCGGCGCCACATCACGCCGTCAACTCCTCGCCCGTACCGGAGCGTTGGGTGTCTCGATCGCCTTCGCCGGCAATCTGACCGAACTCTTCGCGGGCACCGCCGCCGCGCAGGATCTGGGCCACCGCGGATACGGCCCGCTGGTCCCCGACCCGGATGGTCTGCTCGATCTGCCGGAAGGTTTCTCCTATCGGGTCCTCTCCCGCGAGGGCGACCCGCTGCGCTCCGGGGAGGGCCCCGTCCCCTCCAACCACGACGGCATGGCCGCTTTCGCCGGGCGCAACTCCGGCAGACACGGACGCCGCGTCCACCTGGTGCGCAACCACGAGAACCGCAACAACGCGACCCGCCCCGTCCCGACCGTTCCGGGCCTGACCTACGACCCGGCGGGCAAGGGCGGCTGTACGGCGCTGACGCTGGACTCCCGTAACCGCGTGCTGTCCGAGCGCGTCGCCATCGCCGGTACGGCCGTGAACTGCGCGGGCGGGCCCACCCCCTGGGGTACGTGGCTGACCTGCGAGGAGACCGAGGACAAGGCCGGCACCAACGGCTACGCCAAGGACCACGGCTTCATCTTCGAGGTCGACCCGGACGATCCGCACCGCTCCGGCGCCGTCCCGCTGACCGCGATGGGCCGCTTCCAGCACGAGGCGATCGCCGTGGACCCCCGCCGCGGCATCGTCTACGAGACCGAGGACGCCTTCCAGAAGCCCTTCGGCCTCTTCTACCGCTTCCTGCCCGAGCGCCCGCGCGGCGGCCTCGGCTCGCTGCGCGCGGGCGGCCGGCTCCAGGCGATGCGGGTGCCGGGCGTGCCCGACCTCTCCTCGATCCAGGAGACGGGCGCCTGCTTCGACGGCGTCGAGTGGGTCGACGTACCGGACCCGCTCGCCGTCCAGACCCCCATCCGCCTCCAGGACTTCGGCCCGAAGGGCATCACCCACGCGCAGAAGCTGGAGGGCTGCTACTGGGGCGGCCGGAGCGTCTACTTCGTCTCCTCCTTCGCCCGCAGCGCGGAGGGCTCGGCGGCCGACCACTTCGGGCAGATCTGGCGCTACGACCCCGGCGAGCGCCGCCTCACCCTGGTGATCGTCTTCGGCCCGGACACGGATGTCCAGCTCCCCGGCGAGTCCCCGGACAACATCTGCCTCGCCCCCAGCGGCGGACTGATGGTGTGCGAGGACGGCAACGGCGCCCAGCACGTCTACGGCGTGACACGGCGCGGCGAGGTGTACGCGATGGCGCGCAACGCCCAGAACCTGGGCACCCCCGAGGAGCCGGAGTGGGGCGAGTTCGCCGGCGTCACCTTCTCGCCCGACGGCCGGACGATGTACGTCAACTGCTACACCCCGGGTACGACTTTCGCGGTGACGGGACCCTGGCGCAGGTAGGGCCGATCTCCCGGGCCTCCCCACGGAAGCTCTCACTCCGGCGCGTCCTCTAACCTGTGCGGCATGAACGCTCCGGGGGACCTCGTCGACGGCCGGTTCGAGCTGGTCGAGCGGCTCGGCAGTGGTGGCATGGGCACCGTGTGGCGGGCCCGGGACACGGTGCTCCAGCGCGAGGTCGCGCTCAAGGCGGTCCGGTCCGACGCGGACACGGTCGGCGTGGTGCGCGAGCGGGTGATGCGGGAGGCGCGGGCGCTGGCCCGGCTCAGCCACCCCCATGTGGTGACGGTCCATCAGATCGTGGACGCCGATCCGCATCCGTGGATCGTGATGGAGCTCGTGCCCGGCAGCTCGCTCCAGCAGCGGTTGAGCGAGGGCGGCCCGCTGACCCCGGCGGAGGCGGCGCGCACCGGCCGGCAGGTGCTCGCCGCGCTGCGGGCCGCGCATGCGGCGGGCATCCACCACCGGGACGTCAAACCCGCCAACATCCTGCTGCGCCCCGACGGCGACGCCGTCCTCACCGACTTCGGCATCGCCGCCCTCCAGGGCACGACCGGGCTCACGGCGACTGGCGAGCTCGTCGGCTCACCCGAGTACATGGCCCCGGAGCGGATCCGGGGTCACGCCGACGACCCGGCCGCCGATCTGTGGTCGCTGGGCGTGGTGCTGTACGTGTGCGTGGAGGGCGTCAGCCCGCTGCGCCGCCCCACCACCCTGGCCACCCTGGCCGCCGTGCTCGACGACCCGCTTCCGCCGCCGGCCCGCTCGGGCCCGCTGACGCCGGTGCTCGACGCGCTGCTGGTCCGGGATCCGGCCGGCCGCCCCGACGCCGGACTGCTGGACTCGATGCTGGCCCAGGTGGCGGCGGGGACGACACCGCACTGGTCGCAGCCGACCCGGACGGCCGCCGTGCCGCACCCGCTGCCGGCGCCGCCGCCGTTCCCCACCCAACGGGACACCCCACGCCCGACCACCCCGCAGCGAGCGGACGGGCCGCGACGCCGTACACCGCTCGTGGTCGCCGCTACGGCGGTGCTGGTCATCGCCGCCGCGGCGGCACTGGCGCTGGCGCTGCGCCCCGGCGGCACCGAGGCCCGCGACACCGGAGCCGGCGACGACAAGGCCGCCATCGCGACACAGCGCACCGCCACCGAGGCCGGCCCCGACTCCGCGAAACAGCCGCCGAAGCCGTCGCCGACCTCCACCCCGAAGACGGCCGCGCCCACGACACCGTCACCGTCGAGCGCGGCGCCGACGGCCGGGCGCTGGATCGCCCAGCTCCACTCCGAGCCCGTCGGGTCCGGCACCGCCGCGCGGGACCGCCACCTCGCCACGATCCGCCGGTCGGTGCCGCAGGCAGAGGTCCTGCGCAGCGGCGACCACGCGTCCCTGCGCCCCGGCTACTGGGTGTTCTACGCCCCCGGCCCCTTCGCCGACGGCCGCGCGGCACTGAGGTTCTGCGCCAAGCACGACCGGACGACGCCGGCCACCTGCATCGGCCGCTATCTGAGCCCGAACGCCGCCGACTACTCCCTCCAGTGCCGCCCTCCGGCCTCGGCCCCGACCGGCCGCTGCACCCGAGAGGACTGAGCCCCAGGCGGGTGACAGCGGGCCAGCACGCCCCCGATCGGACGGAAATGTCTGTTTGATCATCATATCTTCGGGCGGTGATCACTCTCGCCCGACGCGTTCTCCCCGTCTGCGCCCTGGCCGTCGCGCTCGGCGTCTCCGCCGCGTGTACGGCGACCGACGAGCGCGGTGCGTCCCGTGCGCCTCGCCCGGCGCCCAGCGCCTCCGCCGCCTCCCCCTTCTCCCCCGCCGCCGAGCCGCCGACCCTGGCCCCGGGGCCCGCCGGCCTCACCCCCGTCTTCGAGCACGGGCCCCGGAACCGGGGCAAGGCCGTCGCGCTCACCTTCGACGCCGACATGACCGCCGGACAGGGGGCGCGGGCGGACGGTGGGGAACGGTTCGACAATCCCCGGCTCGTCGCGACCCTGCGCAGGCTGAAGGTGCCGGCGACCGTGTTCATGACCGGGCGATGGGCCGAGGAGTACCCGGCGCAGGCCCGGTCCATCGGGCGCGACCCGCTGTTCGAGGTCGCCAACCACTCCTACAGCCACTACGCCTTCACCGACGACTGCTACGGCCTGCCGGCCCTCCCCGAGAGCCGGATGCGGTCCGATGTGGAGCGGGCGTACCGCGCCTTCCGGAAGGTGGGCGTGCGGGACGCGATGCCGTACTTCCGGTTTCCCGGCGGCTGTCACGACCGGCGCGCTCTGAAGGCGCTGACCCAGGCCGGCGTCACGGCGGTGCAGTGGGACGTGGTGAGCGGGGACGCGTTCGCGACGGACGCCGGCGCGGTCGCCCGGCAGGTGCTGCGCGAGGTGCGGTCCGGGTCCGTGGTCGTCATGCACTGCACGCTCAGCGCCGCTCCGACGACCGAACGGGCGGTCCGCGCCATCGTGCCCCGGCTGCGCGAGCGAGGGTTCCGGTTCGTGAAGGTGTCCGACCTGATCGCGGCCGGGGCCGGCCGGGCGTGAGCGTCCTACGCTGGAGGTATGAGTGAGGACTACTGCCTGATCGACGCGGCCAGGCCGCCCAGGGCGGACGGGCCACCGTATGCCGAGTGCGTACTGTGTCGGGAGCCGACGGAGTACCCGGAGTCGTACAAGGGGATCACGCTGTGCCCGGTGTGCGAGTGGCAGGAGGCGCAGCGCACGGCCTGTTCGGGGTGATCCGCCCGTTCAGGCCCTGCGGGAGGTGAGCGCGCAGGCCGCGGCGATCGCCCCGGCCGTCAGCAGGGCTGCCGCCGCCAGGGGCAGCACCGGCAGCGGGACCGTGCCCGAGCGTGAGCCGGTGACCAGGCCGCTGACCGCGGCGTGGGCCGGGGAGCCGGTCGCCACGACGCAGAGCAGCGCCGCGAGCAGCATCGCGGGGACCGCGCGTCCGGTCGAGCGCAGCACCGGCCAGGTGGTGAGCGCCCCTACGGCGGTGCCGAGCAGGGCGCAGGCCAGTGCGACGAGCAGTCCGGCGGCGCCCGCGGGCAGCCGGGGCACCCGGGTCTGGTGATCGGCGCCGACCGGGTCGCTGATCAGTGTGACGGCCACGAC
Source organism: Streptomyces sp. M41 (assembly GCF_043673425.1). Classification (NCBI taxonomy): domain Bacteria; kingdom Bacillati; phylum Actinomycetota; class Actinomycetes; order Kitasatosporales; family Streptomycetaceae; genus Streptomyces; species Streptomyces sp. M41. The sequence continues at coordinate 155,075 of NZ_JBIMKE010000002.1, forward strand.
CGTCACCGTGCCGAGTGCCACGGCGGCGGCGAGGGCCACCAGCAGCGCGGCGAGATGAGCCCGTCCAGGACCGACCGCCGCGGCGACACAACTGCGGGCGGCGGGCGGTTCGTTGGTGACGCAGATCCGCACCAGCCAGGCCGCGACGGGCAGCAGGGCAGCGGCCGCGTAGCCGAGGGAGTCCAGCACCGGCTCGCCGCCCCGTACGCCGATCGCGAGGAAGGCGGCGTACAGGATGAACGGCGGCAGCCAGCGCTGCGAGCGGGCCAGCAGGGCGGCCTGGTAGCGGAGGGGGGCGGAGATCGACATCATCGGCCGCGGCTCCCGGATTCGTCGGTGGTGGATTCGTCGGTGGTGGATTCGCCGGTGGTGGATTCGCCCGTGGTGGAGTCCTCCTGACGCACGCTCACCACGTGCCAGGACGGGCGGGCGGTCAGCAGGGCGCGCAGCAGGACGTCGGAGTGGGAGGCGGGGACGGTGAGTCGGTGGATGCCGGGCTCGGTCTCGTCCGCCCCGGTGACGACCCTGGCCGCCGCGGCGGGCAGGTGCGCATCGGCCGGGCCCTGCACGACCACGGTCGTGACCGGTCCGCCGGAGGGTGAAGTCGCGTGTGCGGTACGGCGGTCGAGGCCGCCTTCGCGCACGGTGTACGTCGCGTCGGGCGCCCCGGCGAGTCGGCGCGGGTCGTGGTCGACGAAGACCACGGCGGTACCGGCGGCGGTCCGCTCGGCCACGGCGCGCTCCAGCTCGGTGCGTGCGGCGGCGTCCAGGCCGGTCCATGCCTCGTCCAGGACGAGCAGCTCCGGGTCGGCGAGCAGGGCCTGCGCGACGGCGACCTTCTGGCTGCTGCCCTTGGACAGCTGTGCCATCGGCGTACGGGCATGGGCGGCGGCACCGAAGCGGTCCAGGCAGTCGTGTGCGGCGCGTATCGCCGCCGGGCGGGAGAGGCCGTGGACCGTGCCGAGGTGGGTGAGGTAGCCGAGGGCCGTGAAGGGCAGCGCCGTGGGGAAACGCTCGGGGACGTAGGCGGTGCGGGGGCGGCCGGTGACGCGGCCTTCGGTGGGGGCGTCCAAGCGGGCGAGGAGGCGCAGCAGGGTCGACTTTCCGGTGCCGTTGGGCCCTTCGAAGCGGATCAGCGCACCGGGCGGCACGGTGAGGTGGATCCCTCGTAACACCCATGGCCCACGCAGACCGTAGCGGCGGCCCACGTTGTCCAGACGAAGATCACGATGCATGGAGGACATCTTGTCGTACGGCCGTTGCGTGCAGGTGAGGGCGGGCCTGGGAGGCGCGGGACGGAGCCGGCCGCCCGCGCTTTAGGGTGCTGTCGTGAGCCATGACGCGCCGTCCGGCGGTACCAGCCCCTTCCACTCCGAGCCCGGTGCTCGCGATGCCGCGCCCCAGTTCGTGCTGCCGCTCGTGGTGCGGATCGAGCGGGCCGCTCCCCCGGCCCGTACGGACGCCCTGGAGACCGCCGCCCGTGCGGTGCTCGTGATGCTGAGCGACGAGCGGTCCGTCGGCGACGGCGAGTGGGCGCAGGCCGTACGGGACTGGCAGGACGCCCGGATCCGGAAGGTCGTGCGGCGGGCCCGTGGGGCCGAGTGGCGGCGGGCGGCCGGGCTGCCGGGCATCACCGTGACCGGCGGCTCGTCCGAGGTGCGGGTGTTTCCCCCCGTGCCGTTGGACGGCTGGCCCAAGGAGCTGGCGAAGCTCCAGGTGTCCGGCACGGACCTCGACGACCCCGAGGCACCGGAGCCGGCCGATCCCGCGGCGCCCGTGCTCTGGCTCAACCCGGAGGTCGAGATGTCGGCCGGCAAGGCGATGGCACAGGCGGGGCACGCGGCCCAGCTCGCCTGGTGGGAGCTGTCGGACGAGGACCGGGACGCCTGGCGCGAGGCAGGGTTCCCGCTCGCGGTGCGCACCGCGACCCCGGAGCGCTGGGGCGAGTTGACGACCAGTGGGCTGCCGCTGGTGCGTGACGCCGGGTTCACCGAGATCGCGCCCGGCCTGACGGTCGCGGCCGAGGGCGGCCGGCGCTGGTGCCGGCTGCCGTACGCGCCCACGCCGTAACCGCAGCCGGCCCCTGTTCCTGCGGACCGGAGGGCGGCATTCAGGCTCCCGCACCTCTGATGTCACGCGCTCACCACAGATGCCGGGTGGACCAGTCGACCGGCTCGGGAGTGGACCATTTCGCCTCCCCCAGCTCCTCTACCGTGATCTTGGTTCAGCGCACCGGGGTGTGTCCCAGGGGGAGATGGTCATGTCCGACAGCCGCACAGCGCTCACCCAGGAGTCCCGCGTCGGCCCGCCCCCGCAGCGGGCGAACGGCCGCAGCCGCCGGCTGTCCGCCTGGGATCCGGAGGACGAGGCCGCCTGGAAAGCGGGCAACGAGCGGGTGGCCCGCCGCAATCTGATCGTGTCGATCCTGTCCGAACACGTGGGCTTCTCCATCTGGAGCATGTGGTCGGTTTTGGTGCTGTTCATGTCGCCGCGGACCGGACACGCCTTCACCGCCGACCAGAAGTTCCTGCTCGTCCTCGTCCCGACCCTGGTCGGCGCGGTACTGAGGCTGCCGTACAGCTACGCGGTGACCCGCTTCGGGGGCCGCAACTGGACGGTGTTCGCCTCCATCCTGCTGTTCGTACCGGCGGTCCTGACGCTCTGGTTCGTGCACCGGCCGGGGACCCCGCTGTGGGTGTTCCTGCTGGTCGGGGCCACCGCGGGCGTCGGCGGGGGCAACTTCGCCTCGTCCATGACCAACATCACCGCCTTCTACCCGCAGCGCCTTCAGGGCTGGGCGCTCGGCCTCAACGCGGGCGGCGGCAACCTCGGTGTCGCCGTGGTGCAGTTGGTGGGTCTGCTGGTCATCTCGACCGCCGGTGACACCCACCCCGCGTACGTGGCGGCCGGCTATCTGCCGCTGATCGCCCTGTGCGCCGTGCTGGCCGCCCTGTTCATGGACAACATCGACACCGTGCGGACCCACCCGCGGGCCCAGCGGGAAGCGGTCCGGGTCGGTGACACCTGGTGGATCTCCGTGCTGTATCTCGGCACGTTCGGTTCGTTCATCGGGTACGGGTTCGCGTTCGGCATCGTCCTCCAGAGCCAGTTCGGTGCCTCTCCCCTGGAGGCGGCCCAACTCACCTTCCTCGGACCGCTCCTGGGGTCGCTGAGCCGGCCGCTCGGCGGACGGCTGGCCGACCGCTGGGGAGGTGCGCGGGTCACCCTGTTGACGTTCGTGGGCATGGCCGGGGGCACCGGGGTGCTGCTCGTCGCCTCGGCACGGGACTCGCTGGGGCTGTTCCTGGCCGGGTTCACCGCGCTGTTCGTCCTCAGCGGCCTCGGCAACGGGTCGACGTACAAGATGATCCCCGCCGTCTTCGCGCGGAAGGCGCAGGGGGAGATCACCGCGGGCGGGGACGCGGTGGAGGCGTTCGCCCGGGCCCGCACGCTGTCCGGCGCGGTCATCGCCATCGCGGGGGCCGTCGGCGCGCTGGGCGGCGTCGGCATCAACCTGACGTTCCGCACCTCCTACTCCGCCTCCGGTGGCGGCGAGGCCGCGTTCTGGACCTTCCTCGGCTTCTACGCTCTGTGCGTCGTGGTGGTCCGGGTGGTGTACCTGAGCGCCGACCGGGGCCGGGCGGCCCTCGACGAGGAGTCACGCATGAGCGCGGGCCAGGCCGGGACGAGGAGTCACGCATGAGCGCGGGCCAGGTCGACACGCACTGCCCGTACTGCGCGCTGCAGTGCGGCACGCGGCTGAGCCGGCAGGACGGCGCCGGGTCCGTCCGTGTGCAGCCCTCCGAGTTCCCCGTCAACCGCGGTGGTCTGTGCGCCAAGGGGTGGACCGCGCCCGCGGTGCTCGACACCCCGGACCGGCTGCGCCATCCGCTGCTGCGGGACCCGCACGGGCGGCAGACCCCGGTCGGCTGGGACACCGCACTGGACCGGGTGGCGGAGCGGCTGCGCCGTATCCGCCAGGAGCACGGCCCGGACGCGGTGGCCGTGTTCGGCAGCGGTGGGCTGACCAACGAAAAGGCTTATCTGCTCGGGAAGTTCGCCCGGCTGGCGCTGGGGACGAGCCAGATCGACTACAACGGCCGCTTCTGCATGGCGTCGGCCGCCGCCGCCGGGAACGCGGCCTTCGGCGTGGACCGCGGTCTGCCCTTCCCGGTCACCGACCTCGCGGACGCGGACGCCGTGCTGCTGGCCGGGGCCAACGTGGCCGAGACGATGCCCCCGTTGCTGCGCCATCTGGAGCGCGCCGCGCTGATCGTCATCGACCCGCGCCGGACCAGGACCGCGGAGCTCGCCGCCCTGCACCTTCAGCCCGCGCCCGGCACCGACCTCGCGCTCGCCCTCGGTCTGCTGCATCTCGCCGTCACCGAGCACGCCCTGGACCGGCGCTTCATCAGCGAGCGCACCAGCGGCTTCGACGAGGCCTGGCAGCACGCCCTAGCCTGGTGGCCGGAGCGGGTGGAGCGGGTCACCGGCGTACCGGCCGACGAACAGCGGCGGGCCGTCCGGCTGCTCGCCGACGCGCGCAACGCTTATGTGCTCACGGGGCGTGGGGTCGAGCAGCACAGCAAGGGAGCCGACACGGCCGCCGCGTTCGTCAACCTGGCCCTCGCGCTGGGCCTCCCCGGCCGCCTGGGCAGCGGCTACGGCTGTCTCACCGGTCAGGGCAATGGGCAGGGGGGTCGCGAGCACGGGCAGAAGGCCGATCAGCTGCCCGGGTATCGCTCGCTCACGGATCCGGCCGCGCGGGCCCATGTGGCGGGAGTGTGGGGCGTGGAGCCGGGTGAGCTGCCCGGGCCGGGCCGCAGCGCGTACAAGCTGCTCGACGCGCTGGGCCGGCCCGGCGGACCGAGGGCCCTGCTCGTCTTCGGCTCCAACCCGGCTGTCTCGGCGCCCGACGCGGGGCGGATCAGCGAGCGGCTGCGCGCCCTCGATCTGCTGGTGGTGGCCGACTTCGTGCCGTCCGAGACGGCCCGGCTCGCCGACGCGGTGTTCCCGGTGACCCAATGGGCGGAGGAGGAGGGGACGATGACCAGCCTGGAGGGCCGGATCCTGCGGCGCCGCCGGCTGCTCGACCCGCCGGCCGGGGTACGCGGGGACCTCGAGGTGATGCAGGGGCTGGCCGTCCGTCTCGGGCGGCCCGCCGAACAGTTCCCGGCCGCGCCGCGCGCGGTGTTCGACGAACTCCGGCGGGCGTCACAAGGGGGCCTCGCCGACTACTCCGGCATCAGTTACGACCGGCTGGACTCCGGGGAGGCGCTGTACTGGCCGTGCCCGCAGAGCCCCGCCGGTGTCGAGGCGCACCCCGGTACGCCCCGGCTGTTCCTGGACCGCTTCGCGCACCCCGACGGGCGGGCCCGGTTCGCCGCGGTGGACCACCGGGACGCCGCCGAACCCGTCTGCGCGGAGTACCCGCTGACCGCCACGACCGGGCGGGTCCTGTCCCACTACCAGTCGGGCGCCCAGACCCGGCGGGTGGACGAACTCCTCACGGCCGCACCGGAGATGTACGTCGAGATGCACCCGGACACGGCCGCCGGCGCCGGTCTCACGGACGGGACGACGGCCGAGGTCCGCTCCCGGCGCGGCCGGGTGACCGCCCGCGTGAAAGTGGTGAAGACGATGCGTCCCGACACGGTGTTCCTGCCGTTCCACTTTCCGGGCGACGGCCGCGCCAACCTGGTCACCAACCCCGCTCTGGACCCGCGCAGCGAGATGCCCGAGTTCAAGGTCTGCGCGGTCCGCGTCGCGCCTGTCGGACGGGAGGCATGAGCATGCACATCGTCGTCGTGGGCGCCGGACCAGCAGCACACCGGCTGGTGGCGGCTCTGCGCGGGCATGGGCATCGAGGCCGCGTGACCGTGCTGGGCGCCGAGCCGCATCCGCCGTATCTCCGCCCGCTCCTCGGATCGGTGCTGGACGGCCGGCTGCCTGCCGAGGCCCTCACCCTGCCCGCGCCGGACGCCGATCTGCGCACCGGCGTGAGCGTGACCTCGGTGGACCGGCCGCGCCGACTGGTCCACACCGACGACGGCAGGGCATACGCCTACGACGTGCTGGTGCTGGCCACCGGCGCCGGACCCCGGCAGCCACCGCCGTACGAGCCGGCCGTTGGCGGGGAGGACGGGACCGCGGACGACCCGCCGGTCCGGGTGAGTGCGGTGCACACCCTGGACGACTGCCGGGCCGGGCCGGCGGGGCTCGGTACGGGGCCGGGTTCCGTGGTGGTGGCCGGCGCCGGAGTGCTGGGCGTGGAGACGTCCGTGGCCCTGCGCGAGAACGGGCACTCCGTCACGCTGGTCCACCGCGGGCCGTTCCCCATGGAGAACCGCCTGGACGAGACCGCCGGCCTGCTGCTCGCGGAGCGGCTGCGGCAGCTCGGCGTCGACGTGCTGACCGACCGGAGCGTGTCCGGGTACGGGCGGGGCTTGGTGACCCTCGACCACGGGGAGCGAATACCGGCGGACCACATGCTGCTGTGCACCGGCGTCGTGCCCGAGACGGGACTGGCCCGGCGCGCAGGTCTGACCGTCCGGGACGGAATCGTCGTCGACGAGCGGCTGTGCACGAGCGACCCGCGCATCCATGCCATCGGGGACTGCGCTCAGCAGGCGGGGGCCGTGCCGGGGAGCGTGGCCACGGCTTGGGAGCAGGCCGATGCCCTGGCAGCGCTGCTGACCGGCGCTCCCGGCGCGGCGGTTCGCGCCGGCCGCGCCCGCCCGGTGCTGCGGCTGCGCAGCCGGTCCGTGGAGCTCGCGGTGTTCGGGAGCCCCGGCGATCCGGACAGCGGGGGTGCGGGCATCGAGACGGTGACGTTCAAGGACGCCTCGGGCGGCCGGTACGCGAAGCTGAGCTTGAGCGAGGGGCGGGTGCGGGCCGGGGTGTTGCTGGGTCTGCCGCGCGCGGCCTCCGTGATCGCCCAGCTCTACGACCGGCGCGCCCCCCTGCCCTCGGACCGGCTGTCCCTGCTGCTCGGCGCGCCGCCGATCACCGGGGACCGGGCCGCCGCCCCGCCGGACGACGCCCTGATCTGCGACTGCAACAACGTCAGCCGGGCCGCCCTGCGCACGGCTTGGCGCGGCGGCGCCCGGGACCTGTACGCGCTGGTGGCGGCGACCCGGGCCACCACGGGCTGCGGGGGCTGCGCCGACGACGTCCGTGCGTGGTGCGCGCAGGCCCGGACCGGGACCGGCGGCGACGACGGGCCCGCGGGGGCCGAGTTGTGCGTGCCCACGACGGCTGGCGGAGGTGTGCGGTGAAGCGCACGCTCATCGTGGTCGGCCATGGGATGGTCGCCCATCGTCTGGTGGCACGGCTGTTGGCGGAGGACACCGGCCGTGCCTGGCGGGTCCTGGTCATCGGAGAGGAACCGTGGCCCGCGTACGACCGGATCCAGCTGTCCCGCTGCCTCGGGGGCGGCGGCGCCGCCGAGTCGCTCTTCCTGGACCCGGTCGCGCTCACCGACAGCCGCGTGGAAGTGCTCACCGGCAGCCGTGTCGTGGGGGTCGACCGTGAGCGCCGGGTCGTCCGGACCGAGGACGGGGCGTGCCGGCCGTACGACGCGCTCGTCCTGGCCACCGGATCGCGGGCGTTCGTCCCGCCGGTCCCCGGCTGGGACACCGCGGGCTGCTTCGCCTACCGCACCCTGCGCGATGTGGAGGACATTCGGGCGGCGGCGACAACGGGCGGCACGGCGGTCGTCGTGGGCGGCGGGCTGCTCGGACTGGAGGCCGCCAACGGCCTGGACGCCCTTGGGATGCGGGTCCATGTGGTGGAACTGGCGCCCCGGCTGATGCCCGTGCAGCTCGACGAACCCGGTGGGCTGCTGCTCGCCGGGATCATCCGGGGCCGTGGCGTGGACGTGCGGTGCGGGGTCGCCGTGGAGCGGGTGGAGGCCGGCGCGGACGGGCGGGTCGCCTCGGTGGTCCTGACGGACGGCTCCTCGCTGGACGCGTCCGTGGTGGTCTTCGCCGCCGGGGTCCGGCCCCGTGACGAACTCGCCGTCGGGGCCGGGCTTGCGGCGGGCCCGCGCGGCGGCTTCCTCGTCGACGAGTGGTGCCGTACGCCGGATCCGCGCGTGTGGGCCGTCGGCGAGTGCGCGGCCGTCTCCGGCCAGTGCCACGGTCTGGTCGCGCCGGGACACCGGATGGCGGAATCGGTGGCGGCGCAGCTGCTGGGCCGGGCCGCGGCCCCCTTCTCGGACCCGGATCTGTCGACGCGGCTGAAGCTGCTCGACGTCCAGGTCGCCTCCTTCGGTGACGCGCACGGACGCACCGACGGTGCCCTGGAGTTCACCGTGGAGCAGCCGCCCGGCGAGCGGTACGCCAAGCTGGTCCTCAGCGGCGACGGGCGGACCCTGCTGGGCGGCGTCCTGGTGGGCGACACCGGACCGTTCCCCCACCTGAGATCGCTGGTGGGCCGGCCCATCCCCGTGTCCGCCGACGCGCTGCTGCGCGGCGCCTGACGGCCTCCTCGGAAGGGTCGGAGTACGTCGCCCCGGCCGGGCTCAGTGCGTCTTGGACCGCCTGCCCCGGGGCCCGGCGGCCAGTCGGCGTTTCACCTCGGGCCACTCGAAGGCCAGCACGCTGAAGCAGACGGCGTCACGGCGCCGTCCGCCCGGTGCCGGCTCGTAACTGCGCAGCACCCCTTCCTCGGTGGCGCCGATGTCCCTCAGCTCCCGGCGGGCCCGCAGATCGAGGACGTCCGTGCGGAACCCGGCGCGCTGGGCCCGCAGTCCCTCGAAGGCATGCTCCAGCAGGAGGTACGTGGCCCAGTGGCCGACGTCGGTGCCGGGGCCGGCGGTGGCGGGCCAGGGCCGGCCGATCTCGACGCGTCCGTCGGCTTCCGCGAGGTCGTCGAAGCTCACCGTGCCGGCGCTGCGGCCGGAGGTCCTGTCGGCGATGTGGAACACCGCGCTCCGGCCCGCCCGCTGTCCGGCGAGGAGGCCGGCGAAGACACGCTCGAACTCCTCCTCCTCGGCGATCCGCCGGAGGGCTTCGCGATCGTCGGCGACGAGCGGGCGCAGCAGGACATGCTCGTTCTCCAGCTCGGCCCGGGCGAGGGTGTGCCACCCCATGGTCAGGCCACCTCGGTGCCGGTCTCGATGCGCAGCCGGGTCAGCGCGGCGCGGGCGCGGTCGTGGGCTCCGCGTCCGGTCCGGCCGACGGCGATGGCGTGGGCGTGGCGGGCGGTGTTGTTGGGCAGCGGCCTGCTGTGGTCGCCCTCGGTCACGTACACGCTGACGTCGGTGACGCCCTCGACGCGCCGGGCGAGATCGGCTCCCCGCACGCGCAGGACGTCTCCGGGTGCGGCCGGGAGGAAGGCGATGGCGGCGGCCTGCCGGACGGCGAGCGGGGGCGGGGTCCAGGGTCCGACATGCATGCGGACCAGTTCCTCGCAGAGGTCGACTCCGGTGGACAGGGCCACGAGGTGGGTGATGCGGTCGCCCGCCGGACGGCAGTTGATCTCGATCAGCCGGGGTCCGTCGGCCGCCATCCGCAGCTCGACATGCGCGACTCCCATGTCGAACCCCACGGCCCGCAGCGCGTCGGTGGCGACGCGGGCACAGCACTCGGCGAGGACGCCGTCCAGGTCCGCCGGCACCTGGTGGCCGACCTCCAGGAAGTAGGGCGGCGGGCTCAGTTCCTTCCGGGTCAGCGCGACGACGGTGGGGGTGCCGCCGTACACCAGGACCTCGACGCTCACCTCGGGTCCGTCGATGTACTCCTCCACCAGGGCGGCGGGGATCTTGCGCTGGCCCCGCTCGTTGTGGGTGTCGGCGAGGATGGTGCGGACGTGTTCGGCGGCCTCCGCGGCGGTCGAGCACAGCCGGACCCCGTTGCTGCCGGCGTCGTCGAGCGGCTTGACGACGCACGGGTAGGGAAGCGTCCACCGGGCCACCTCCTCCGGCGCGGTCACCCGGGCGAAGCCCGGAACGGGCACCCCCGCCCGCGAACACAGGGTCCGCGTGAGGGACTTGTCGCGGGCCGCTCGTACACCGTCCGGTGACGGGCCCGGCAGCCCCAGTGTGCGGCTCGCCTCGGCGGCGCAGATCATGTGCCACTCACCGACGGCCAGGAGGGCGTCGACCGGCCGGCCGAGCTCGCGGACCGCGGCGACGACGGCATCGGGATCGTTGGTGTCGCAGGTCACTACGTCGTCCAGCCACGCCGGGTCGAGCTTCTCGTGGCCGGGCGCCAGATAGAGGTCCAGGTCCCGGGTCAGAAAGGTCACGCGATGGCCGGCGGCACGGGCGGCGGCCATCGCCTCGTACCCGCTGCCGGTCAGATTGCTCTCCAGAAACGCGATGTGCTTGTTCATTGTTCGTGGTCAGCCTGTCGGTCGGAAGGCGCGGTGGGGGGCGGGTGCGGCGTCAGCCGAAGGTCCAGCCGAATTCGACGGGCGGCTGCGCCGCCGGCAGTGCGGACCGGGCCTGGTGCTGAACTCCGGCCGCGTATGCGGCGCGGACGGCGGCCAGGGCGAACGAGTCGGCCTCCCACAGCGCCGCGTGCACCAGGCGGACGAGTTCTTCGAGCGCCGGGCGGGCGGCGGCGACCGCCTCCCGGGCGGGCGGGCGGCCCCACGCGGAGTGGCCCTGCCGCAGCCGTCCGAGGACGACCAGGGCGGCGGCCGTGTCGGCGGTGTGCTGGTCGGGCAGTTCCGCGTGGGCGCTCACTTCCTCGAGGAACTCCACCATGAGATCCGTCGGATCCATCGGGCCGGCCGCGCCGGTGGCCGTCGCCGCCATGAGGCTCAGCAGCAGCGCGTACGCCTCCTCGAAGGCGAGCCGCTCGAAGCTCTTGAGCCCCGGAGCCGCCGCGCCGGCACCGGCCAGGGACGCCCGGCGCCAGTGATGGGCGGCGACATGGCCGACGGATCGCCGCAGCGACCGGCCGAGGGCCGACTCGCGCTGCTCGTCGGTGCGTTCCGGTGCGACGGCGCGCAGCCTGTGACGCCGTACGTTGGCGAACAGGGCCACCGGGTACGGCGGTTGGAGGGGGCACAGGTCCCAGTGGCCGGAGTGCGGCACGCCGCCGGCGAGGAGCAGATCCGCCACGGCGACGGGGAGTTGCCGGTCGAGGTGGGTCGCGGCGTCCCCGCCGAGGATGCCGCCCGCCGCCCGGCGGAGATCGTCCAGCAGCACGCTCGCGGCGTCCACCTCGCTCTGGAGGCCGGTTTCGGGAGCGGCGACGAGCAGGCAGAGCGCGGTCCTGGGCTCCGGTGCGTACGGCTCCTCGTCCGCGAGGCCGGCGGCGGCCGGCGCCGGGCCGACGTACACCCAGGGCTGAGTGGTGTCCAGGTCGGATGCTGTCGCACCGGATGGCCACCGTCCTGAACTCACGTACGCCGAAAGCCGTTCGGCGGCCAGACGCGCGGACTGATTTCGCTCGGCGACCGCGCAGCGGTCCAACTCCTGTGCGGCCGAGCGCAGCAGCGGAGCGATCTGCTCGAGGTGTTGCTGGTCGGTGCGGACGGCCGGGGGCAGATCGAGCACCGCGACGGCGTCCAGCAGCGCCCGGGCGTGGAGCAGCCGCTGCCAGGAGTGCGGGAAGTGGGTGCGCAGCAGCGCGTGGGCCGGGTCGAGTCGGGTCAGGTGGAGTCGGGAGTCGGGGTGCCGGCGGAACAGCAGTTGCCGGTGCGTCTGTCGCACGGTGGCCTCCCTGCCTACGGCGTGAGCGCGGGCGGCGGCGGACATGACGGTGTTCATCGTTTCCACCTTCGGTGCGGGCGCGGGGATGACGTCAGCTGGGCCGCGCGAAGGCGGCCTTGAGCGCGGCGACCTGGTCGGCGAGGGCGTGCCGGGTGAGCGCGGCCTGCGGGGCGGCGAGGTCGAATCCGTGGAACGCCCTGGCGAAGCAGTGCAGTTCGACCGGGACGCCGTCGCGCATCATGCGACAGGCGTAGTCGATGCCCTCGTCGCGCAGCGCGTCCACCTCGGCGACCAGCACATACGCCGGTGCGACGCCATGGAAGTCGTCGCACCGGGAGGGTGCGGCGTATTCGTGCGCCGGGCTCGCGCCGCCCAGGTAGTGACTCCACATCAGGGGGCTGTCCTCGATGTCCCAGCCGGAGGCGCGTGGGAACCGCCGGAAGGACTGCGAGGTCAGCCGGTCGTCGAGGGCGGGGTAGAGCAGGAGTTGCAGCGCGATGGGCGGGCCCGAACGGTCGCGGGCCATGAGGGCCAGCCCCGCCGCGAGGTTTCCGCCGGCGCTGCTGCCGCCGATGGCGACGCGCTCGCCGTCCCAGCCGCGGTTCCCGGCCTCCTGTGACACCTGGGTCAAAACGGCGTAACAGTCGTCCAGTGCGGCTGGAAATGGATGTTCAGGTGGCCGTCGATAGTCCACGGACACCACCGCGCAATCGGCGTCGCGGGAGAAGCGGACGCAGCGATCGTGCTCGGTGTCCAGGTCTCCCGCAACAAAAGCACCGCCGTGCATGTAGAGAAGAACAGGAAGCGGCACCGAATGATTCGCGCCATGCGGCGTATAAATTCGGACAGGTATTTTCCGGCCATCGTCGGGCGCAATGATCTCCGCATCATCGACTTCGACTTTTCCCTCTTCGGGGCCGGTCTCACGGAGTGCCCGCGAGAGCGAGACGGCCCGTCTGAAGTTGCGCCGCGCCCGGAGGGGATCGATAAACGAGACAAAGGGCTGTCGTCGTTCCGCCTCGACCAACTCCGCGTCAAGGAGACTGGAAACGTTGTCCATTGAGGTCACACGCGGACTGTACACATACCCTTGCCGAGGGTTGCAAGAGTAATCGATCACACCCCATCCGCCCGACCGGACTTAAGGCAGTATGTCCAATTTTTAGGTTTCACAGCGCATCTAAGCTATTACGATCAGCCGCCATGTGGAATTCGGCCTTCCGTAACCGACATCCATTGACTCGGTGATCGATTGAAGGGTAATTTTCTCCGTCGGTGAGCAATCTGACCGAGCTCGCCCGCATGAACCAACTCTCCGCACTGGCGCGCAGTTCCACATGACGGACTGAGCGTTTCCTGTGTCGCCTGCTCCACTGTCGCAGCACGGCGTCGATTCCTAAATTCCCGGGGGTGGATGAGCCATGCAATCATCTGGAAAACTACTCGTCGACGCACTGCTCGTCGTGGGATTCGGAGTGCAGCATTCCGGCCTCGCGACACTGCGCGTCAAGCGTCTTGTCAAGGCGAAGACCGGGATGGAGGCGCTCGCGTGGCGCTCCGTCGAGTCCCTGGCGAACGTCGTATACATCCTGGCCGCCGCCGCGCTGTGGCAGAGCACGGGTGACGTGGTCTGGGAGCTGTCCGGCACCGCCATGGTCATCATGTACGCACTCGCCGTCGCCTCGTGGCTGTGGTATTGGCAGCTGCACCTGTTCGAGTACGACTGCGGACTGGCCTTCGGCTCCACCACGCTGGTCGCCCAGGCGGCCCGCGCCAAGGGCCCCAAGCTGATCAGCTGGAAGGTCGGAAGCCGGCGCTGGATCCGCTTCCCCGTGCACACGGCATTCTTCGGCATGTTCTTCTGCCTGCCCACCATGACCACCGACCTGCTGGTGCTCGCCGTGGTCGTGAACATCTACAACGTCATCGGCAGCATCCTGTACGACAAGCGCCTCATCGCGCTGGCCGGCGACGCCTACCGTCCCTACCTCGACCTCACCGGTCTGATCTTCCCGCCCGTCTACCGCAACCCCAAGGGCGCCGCCGACCTCCCCATGGCAGCCCCGCAGCACTGGCGCAAGCCCTCGATGCACCTGCCCGGCCTGGTGGTCGGTCTCGCCCTGGGTGGCCTGTACTACGTCCTGATCGGCCCGCACGCCGTCACCCCGCTGGACATGCTCCAGGCCGGCGGCGCCGGTCTGCTGGGTGCCCTGCTCACCGGTCTTCTGCTGGGCGCCGTCCTGAAGCCGAAGGCCGAGGACTGGGGACAGCAGCAGACCGACCTGTCCACCACCGTCGCCCTGAACGCGGCCACCGGCGTGGTCACCTGGGCCGTCATCGGCTGGGTCGACACGGGCCAGGCGCCGTCCTTCGCCGCCTTCCTGCCCCTGTGGTTCACCGTCCAGTACCTCGGACATGTCTTCGCCTTCCTCGCCGGCCGCAAGAAGTGGTCCGCCTCGCTGACCCCGCTCGAGCGCGCCGTGGAGTCCGAGAAGTCCACGCAACCCGTCGGCCGTCCCGCCCCGTCCGCGACCGCGGCGGCCATGGGACAGGCCAACACCGGCTGAAGACGACCATCAGCAAAGGGAGCCCGCACGTGCGTACCGCCAGCCTCGACATACCCCTGCGCAAGACCATCCACCAGTTCCCGTTCTGGCATCGCGACGAGCCCGTCCTCGCCACCGTCCGCATCGACCCGGAGTTCGGCGCGTTGCGCGGTGTCTTCCCCGAAACATGGGAGCACCTGATACGGGCCAAACTCATACTCGACAGCCTGACCGCCCTGGACGTACCCACCGTGACCAGCGGGGACGCCCAGCACCGGGAGCGTGTCTCCGGGTTACTCAACGCGGCGGCGCAGGCGTTGACACGTTTCGCCGACCAGGAGAAGGCCGAGTCCTCGGGCACGGCCGTGCAACACGCCCGTCAGGCGGCCGAGCGCCTGCTCGTCTACGCCGACAGCCGCGAATGGAAGCCGGTGACGCTCACCGAGCCCGTTCCGGGCGAGCCCTGGCTGTACTGCGGGCCCATCGGCACCTGGGCGATGCGCGACGTCGCCGCCCCGATCGCTCTGCTGGTCACCGTGCCCTGCCCCGAGCTGCAGACCGAGGTGGACACGGTCAACGCCCGGATCGACGAGCTGCACCGGGCAGCCGCTCGGGTCCTCGGTGAGGACGTGAAGTCCGTCCAGGACATCCACCCCACCATGCACATCACCGAACTGCTCCTGGCCGGCGGGGAATCGGTCGCGGGGCACAAGAACTTCGCGCACTTCTTCCCGCTCGAAGCGGCCGAATCCAGCGTCCTGGGACCCGAGTTCACGGTGGTCTTCGCCAACGTGCACCGGGAGCGGCTGCGCCGCTGCTCCCTTCCCCTGCTGGAAGGCGTGCAGGGCCAGCCGGCCGAGGAACGACTCGACGAAGTGCTGCGGATGTCGCTGCGCTGGTTCCGCTGCCACGACCTCGGACACTTCTGGCGCCGTTCCTCCGTGCCCGGGGCGGGCGAAGCGCCGCCGGAGATCAGCTACTTCGAGCGTATGACGCTGGAAGAGGCCTACGCCGATGTGCTGGGCCTGCTGACGGCCGACGCGCTGGACCCGCGGCCCATGCTCGGCACGGCGTTCACCGCCGAGCTCGTCCGCTATCTCTCCCGGCGTTACCATCACTTCGCCGACAGCGCGGCGGCCGTCCTCACCCTTGGCTGGATCCAGGAACACGCAAGGGAGTTGACGTTCCCTCAGACCGACGACTTCATCGGCGCCGCCCGCGAGGTCCTCACCGACCTGGCGAACGCGCTGCACAGTGTGCTGTGGGACGGTGACACCTCGGAGATACCCCGGCTGCGCTCGGCGCTGACCAAGGGCGGGGAGTACCGCGACTCGCTCGCACAGCACTTCGACCGCCTGCCGACCGACCTCACTTACAACTTCGGTTAGGAAACATGAACGCACGCACAGTCGTCATCACCGGCGCTTCCTCCGGTATCGGTCTGGCCACGGCCCGGCGCTTCGCGGCGGCCGGTGACCATGTGGTCAACCTCGATCTCAACGAGCCCTCCGAGCAGGACGCGGTGGGCCGCTGGATCAAGACCGATGCCACCGACTGGAACGCCGTCCGGGCCACCGTGGACGCGGTGGTGCAGGAGACCGGCTCCATCGACGTGGTCGTCGCCAACGCGGGCATCAGCCTGCGACGCACGTTCGTGGACATGACGGAGGAGGACATCAGGCGACTGATGGACATCAACGTCATGGGAGTGATGGCGCTGTGGCAGGCCGCGGCGCGCCACATGATCGAGGCGCGCCGCGGTGTACTGCTGGCCACGGCCTCCACCAACGGCTCGGCCGGCTACCCGTACTACGCCGACTACAACGCCTCGAAGGCGGCCGTGCTCGCCCTCTCCCGCAGTCTGGCCCTGGAACTCGCGCCGCATGTGCGCACCGCCTGTGTCAGCCCCGGCTACGTCATGACACCGATGCAGCGGGCCGAGTACACGGACGAGATGTTCGCCGAGGTCAACGCGAAGATCCCGGCGAACCGGCATGCGGATCCGGCGGAGGTGGCCGCGGCCTTCTTCTTCCTGGCTTCCGACGACGCCCGTTTCATCACCGGTCAGCAGCTGATCGTCGACGGTGGTGAGCTGGCCGGCGGGACCGCGTCGGCCCACGGCACCGCATTCGCCTGATCCGAAGCCGCAAGGAAGGAGAACCTCATGACCGTCACCTCCGTCGCCTCCGCCGACGTGAAGGAACTCCCGCTCATCGCCGATGTGCTGGGCGACGCCGTCCAGCACTGTGAGACCGTCGCCCTCGACGGAGGGCTCACCGCGTATGTGGTGAAGGACCCCGGCAAGGCGCTCACCGTCTCCACGCACCACCGCATCTACGAGGCGCTGATCCCCGTCACGACGCAGTCGTTCGGCGCCGACATGACGCCGTACTGGGCCGGGCGCAGCAAGGAGGGCTACCTCGAGCGTCTCGCGGAGTTCGTGCTCATCGGCGACGAGGACGGGGTCTTCGTGGGCTGGACCGGTCACCACCGGCTCCGGTTCGACGAGCACGTGATCATCTACCTGGACTCCACCGGGATGGTCCCGCAGCGCCAGTCCAAGGGGACCATGCGCCGGCTGATGCGGGAGCGGATCGTCCACGACGTCCTTCCGCAGTGCCCCGAGGGTCTGCCGGTCTATCTGACGGCCCGTACCGAGAGCCCCATCTTCTACCGGCTCATGCTCGGCCTGACGGCCGGGGACACGATCTTCCCCGCGCCCGCCACGCCGCTGCCGCCCGGCGTCGAGAAGTGCGGCGTGGACCTCGCCACCTGGCTGGGCCAGCGCGCCATCCTCGAACCCGGCTCGCTGACCCTGCGCAACGCCTACGACACCCTGGACGAGCTGTACGGGGAGCTGCCGACCACCGGCAACCCGGACCTCGACGCCATGTTCCGGGGCACGCTGGGACCGCTGGACGCCTTCCTCGTCGTGGCGCAGGTGCGCTGACCTCGACCCACCCCGAAGCAGGAGAGACATGCGAGCCGTTCTCATCCAGGCCGACGTGGACTACCGGCAGCCGGTGGAACGGCGCGTGGCCCGGGTGCGCGACCAGGTCGTCGCGCACCCGGGCGCCGATCTCGTGGTCCTGCCCGAGCTGTGGCCCACCGGCTATTTCGCCTTCGACGACTACGCGCGCACCGCCGAGCCGCTCGACGGCCCGACCGTGCGGACGCTGAGCGAGGCGGCCCGCACGGCCGGGGTGCTGCTGCACGCCGGAAGCGTGGTGGAACGTGGTCCGGACGGCCGGCTGTTCAACACCAGCCTGCTCTTCGGCCCGGACGGCTCGCTCCTGAACGCCTATCGCAAGTTCCATCTCTTCGGACACCGCTCGCGCGAGACGGCGCTGCTGTCCCCCGGCGACACCCTGCTCGCCCAGGACACCGCAGTCGGCCGGGTCGGCCTGGCCGCCTGCTACGACCTGCGGTTCCCGGAGCTGTTCCGGGTGCTGGCGCAGGACGGCGCCGAGGTGTTCGTCGTCACCGCCGCCTGGCCGGCCGCCCGGATCGCGCACTGGCGGCTGCTGGTGCAGGCCCGGGCGCTGGAGAACCAGGCGTGGGTCCTGGCCTGCAACGCCGCCGGGCAGCAGGGCGAGACCCCGCTCGGCGGCCACAGCATGGCCGTCGACCCCTGGGGGCGGGTCGTCGTCGAGGCGGAGGCCGGTGCCGCTGTCGTGGACGTCAACTTCGACGCCGCCGATGTGGCCCGCGCGCGTGCGGACTTCCCGGCCTTCTCCGACCGGCGTATCGCCGCGGCCGGCGGTGGCGGTGGCGGTGGCCGTCCGGTCCCGCCCGAGAGCCCTGACCGCGCCGGTCACTCCCCCGAGATCACAAAAGCCCGCTCCCGCTGAGGAATCGCCCGTGCCCATCATCGTGCCCCCAGGTCTCGACCCCGAGCTCGTCCGCGTCGCCGAGCTGCAACCCGATCTCGACTACGGCCGCCCCCAGGAATCCCGTGACGCGCTGCGCCGCGCCTACCGGATCTCCAGGGCGCTGCGCGGCCGGAACGCACCGGACGACGGCCTCGAGGTCACGGACCGGGAGATCCCGGCGCGGGCGGGGTCGCCGGACATTCCCGTGCGGATCTACGCCCGCTCCGGCAGCGAAGGGCCGGTGCCGGCGCTGCTGTTCTTCCACGGCGGCGGCTTCGTCACCGGCAACCTCGACACGGAGGACGACCGTTGCCGTGAGTACGCGCGGCGCACCGGTGTCACCGTGATCTCCGTCGACTACCGGCTCGCCCCGGAGCATCCGTTCCCCTGCGCCTTCGAGGACTGCTACGACGCCCTGGTGTGGGTCGCCGGGCATGCCGCGGAACTCGGGATCGACGGCGAGCGGATGGCCGTCGGCGGGACGAGTGCGGGCGGTGCCCTCACGGCGGCCGTCACCTTGGCCTCCCGTGATCTCGGCGGGCCGCCCGTCGTGTACCAGATGCTGCTGTATCCCGTGATCGACCATGCGATGACGAGCCGGTCGATGAAGGAGTTCGAGGCGACTCCGGGGTGGCACGCGCGCAACAACGTCCACATGTGGCGGCACTACCTCGGCACCGACGCGCCGGAGAAGGTGTCCCCGTACGCGGCCCCCGCCGAGGCGGGTGATCTGACGGGGCTGCCTCCGGCCTATCTGATGACCATCGAGTTCGACCCGCTGCGCGACGAGGGCCTCGACTTCGGACGCCGGCTGCTCGCGGCCGGGGTCTCCGTGCAGGTGCACCATCTGCCGGGGACGTTCCACGGTTTCGACGCCGCCGCGCCCCAGTCGGTGGTCGGCCGGCGGGCCCTGGACGAACAGTGCGCGGTGCTGGCCCGCGCCACGGGGGTGAAAGCGGAATGACGCCGGCATACGGACCGGCCATCTATCCGAAAACTGTCTTGCCGGTGCTCCGCCGCCCTGTTAAAAGAGACGTCTTTTCAGCTCAACTCCCTTACCAGATACGGACATTGACAGCTATTCAACGGCTGTGGTGAGGTGTGCGACATGGATAGGAAGAAACTCCTGCTCGTCGGCAGTGGCGGTCAGCCGTTTCGGGAGTACGCCCTCAAGGCGATCAGTGAGCGCGTCGATGTCGTTCTGGTCGAGGGCCGAGAGATCACCTGGCAAACGCCCTATGTCAAGGGATTTCATCGGTTGGATCCGGACGACACCGAAAAGCTTCTCGCGACGGCCCGTGCCGAGGCTCCGGACGGGGTGCTCACCTACGACGAGGCTCTGGTCGAGCCGACCGCGGAACTCGGCCGGGTGCTGGGCGTACCGCACACCGACCCCGCCGCCGTGCGGCGCTGCAAGGACAAGAGCGCGCTGCGCGCCTGTCTCGCCGAGGCCGGACTCGGTCCGGTGCGGTTCGCGGTGGCTCATGACCTCGAGGCCGCCCGCGCCGCGGCCGCCGACATCGGGTATCCGCTGGTGCTCAAGCCGCGGGCCCTGGGCGGAAGCATCGGCGTGGTCCGGGTGGACGACGAGCGCCAACTGATCGACGCCTTCGCCGTCGCGGCCGACGCGAGCGCCTCCGACGGTACGACCTCCCGAATCGCGGGAGTCCTCGTCGAGGAATATCTGGACGGGCCGGAATTCAGCGCGGATTGCGCCACCTGGCAGGGCGTCACCGTTCCCGTGGTCGTGGCCGAAAAGAGTGTCGGATTCGCGCCGTACTTCGAGGAGCTGGGCCATATCGTGCCCGCGGCTCCCCATCCCGGGCTGGACGAGGCCCTCTCTCTCGTAGCCGACGCCCACAAAGCGGCGGGGCTCGACAATCTGGTCACGCACACGGAATTCCGGCTGACCGGTCGCGGGCCGCGCATCATCGAGATCAACGTCCGGCTGGGCGGCGGCCTGATACCGCTGCTGGGCACGCTGGCGCAGGGCACCGATCTCGCCGGAGCGTCGGCGGACATCGCGGTGGGCCGGCAGCCGAGGCTCTCCGGCGACGGCACGGGCGTGGCCACCATCGCCATGCTCTACCCCTCCCAGGACATGCGCGTGGACCGGGTCCGGCTGGCCCGGGACACCGACCAGTACCCCGGCCTCGACCGGTTCGTCACCTTCCTGCCGGCCGGCACCGAGGTGCGGCTGCCGCCCAACGGCTTCCTGTCCAGGGTCGGGTTCGCCGTGGTGAGCGGCGCGGACCGCGAGGAGTGCCTGGACCGTCGCAGCGTCGTGGAGAAGGACGTCCTGATCGAAGGCGAGTTGCTGGGCGCCGTATGAGTACTGGCCAGGAAGCCGACGCGCCTCCCGCGCAGGACAAGCCCAAGTCGATCTTCGCGATCGTGCGGCACGCACCGCGTCCGGTGTGGGTCCTGATCACCGGGGTGTTCCTCAACCGCGCCGGCTCTTTTTTCGCCACCTTCCTCGTGCTCTTCCTGGAGCAACTCGGGTTCACGACGAAGGAGATGCCCGTCATCCTGCTCGCGGTGGGCGTGGCCACCCCGCTCGGCTCCCTGATGGGCGGGTGGGCCTCCGACCGGCTGTCCAGGAAGACCTCCCTCGTCGGATCGACGCTGCTGGCCTCCTGCGGGCTGGGCGTGATCGCCCTGGCACCGAACAAGTCCGTGGCGCTGGCCGGGGTCTTCGGAGCCGCGCTGTTCGCGCAGGCGTATCTCCCGGCCGCTTCCGCGCTGCTCGTCGACCACACCGAGGAACGCGACCGGGTGCCCGTCTTCGCGTTCTTCCGGCTGGCGTTGAACCTCGGCTCCACCCTGGGGCCGCTGATCGCCGCCGCGGTCGCCAAGGACAGCATCCGCCCGCTGTTCCTCATCAGCGCTTGCATGTACGCCCTGTTCAGTCTGCTGCTGATGGTGGGGCTGCCCTCGGTGCGCGGAACCGAGAAGGTACGGGCGCAGGCCAAGGCGGCCGGCGAGGGCATCCCTCTGCGCCTGATCGGGTTCTACCTCTCGATCGTGGCCATCACGGTCGTGTACGTGCAGTACAACTCGACCGTCGCGCTGGCCGTGTCCGGTTCGCACGGCGCCGACGCCTACGCCTATCTCCTCACCCTCAACGGGACTCTGGTCATCCTCTGCGAGATGCCGCTGAGCGGGCTGACCCGCAGGGTGGCGTGGTGGATCCCGGCGCTCGCGGGAACGGTCCTGATGACCGTGGGCATCGTGATCTCGGGGGCGGCCGGACCCTACCCCGCCATCGCGATCGGCGTCGTGATCTGGACCGTGGGCGAGATGCTGTTCTCCCCCGTGGTCAGCAGCGCCACGGCCTCCCTCGCCCCACCCGACCGGGTGGGCCGCTACCAGGGTTACCTCTCCACCGTCCAGGCGGTGGCGTTCGGCCTGGGCCCGGCCATGGGCACCTTCCTATACGGCACCGACGCCCGCACCCTCTGGCTGTGCTGTGCGGGTCTGGGCGCACTTGCGAGCCTCGGGTTCATCGCCGCGGGCCGGGTCGCCCGCAAGCCCGACTGACCCGCTGTCGCCGGGGCACCTGCGAGGCCCGCACCGTATCCGTCACCCCCAGCTTGGAGCAGCAGCAACCGATGGACGCACAACTCGCCGCGACCGGACCCGTGCCGACGGAGGGCCGGCGTGGGCCCGGCATCGTCATCGACTGGCTGGGCCGCGCCCGGACCGGCGGTGTCCATGCCTACCGTCGGGGCCGGACCAGGTTCATCGGCTGGCCCGAGGTGCTCAGCGACGTACAAGCACTGACGCGGCGGCTGGACGACCACGGCATCCGTGCCGGCATGCGGATCGGTCTGCGGGGCCACAACTCCTACGAGTGGCTGGCGTTGGACCTGGCCCTGCTGAACCTGGGTGCCGTGCCGGTCGCCCTCCCGGTCCCCGATTTCAAGGACCGCGACAACGCCGGCATCGCCCAGCAGTACGGCCTGGCCGCGGTGTTCGCCGGGAAGGAGGGACGTACCGCCTCCGACGACCCGTCCGTGGGCGCCCTGGAAACGGTCCTCACCGAGCCGCTCACCGTCAAGCCCCTGGACCCGGCTCCGGCCCCGCAGGGCCGGCGACTGCCCGCCGGTGACGCCGAGGTGTTCACGCTCGCCTTCTCCTCCGGCACGGCGGGCCGCGTCAAGTGCCTGCTGCTCGCCTGGCCCGGGGTCGAGGCCCTCATCGAGGCGCACACGCACGCGTATCCCTTCCGGCGCGACGACCGGATCATGGTCGCTCTGCCGCTGTCCACCTTCCAGCAGCGCTATCTGTGCTACCTGGCGATCCGCAACGACTGCGACGTGGTGCTCACCACCGTCGGCCACTTCGTCGACGCCCTCCCGGCGACCAGGCCGACCATCCTCCTCGGCCCGCCGAACTTCTACGAGTTCGTCGAGAACCGCTACCGCGCCATGGACCCCGCGCGCCGCGCCCGCCTGGCGTCCGTCGCCTCCCTCGCCTCCTTCCTGCCGACCGAGCGGATGCGCCGGCACTGGCGCCGGGGTGTCTACCGGGAACTGCACGACGTCTACGGGGGATCGATGCGCCTGATGCTCGTCGGCTCCGCCCCGGTCCGGGACGGCATGCTCGAGTTCTTCGCCGAGACCGGCTTCGAGCTCTATCAGATCTACGGCATGACGGAGATCGGCTACCTCACCTGGAACCGCGCCGGCGCGAACAAGACGGGCACCGTGGGCCGTGAGGTGTATCCGGGGACGGTGTCCCTGGCCGAGGACGGCGAGGTCGTCGTGCGCCATGACCGGCATCTGTGCGTCGGCTACGAGGGCGAGCCGGCCGAGAGCGTCGCCCAGGTGTTCCGCGGCGACGACACCATCGCCACCGGCGACCTCGGCGGCTTCGACGAGGACGGGCATCTGGTGCTGCGCGGCCGGAAGAAGAACCTGATCATCACGACCGGCGGCCAGAAGGTCCAGGTGGAGGACCTGGAGGAGGAACTGGGCCATGCCCGGGACGTCACCCAGGTCTGCCTGTACCCGCTCGGCGACGGCGGCATGGCCGCGGTCGCCTGGGTCGAGGGCGACGAGGAGGCCGCGGAGAAGTCCCTGCGGACCAGGATCGACCAGCTCAACTCGAAACTGGGGCGGAGCCAGGACGTACGCCGACTGGCGCTGCTGCCGGGCCCGCTCGCCCCCGACAGCCCCTTCCTCAATCGCAATCTGAAGGTCAACCGCGAGGCGGTCCGCGAGGCCACGGCCGAGCTGCTCGTACCGCTCGCCTGAGAAATCCCCGGAATTCTCGACCGAGATTCCATGTCATCACCCGTGCGACAGACAGGACGACATGACCGACACACCGACCCCGGACACCGAGAACGTCACGGCCACCGTGGCCGCTCTGTGGGGCGAGATCCTGAAGCTCGACGACGTACCGCACGATGTCGCTTTCCCCGAACTGGGCGGTGACTCACTGCTCCTGATCTCCCTCCTCACCCGGATCGAGGACGACTTCGACGTCTATCTGGAAGCCGAGGACATCCTCGACGACCTCACCGTCACCGGAATGGCACGGGCGATCAGCAAAGAACGCACGGCGTCCTGACGCGCAGCGCCCCGGGAATTCGCCCCGGGCCCGGTGACAGCCGGGCACCCGCACCTCACCGCCCGTCTTTCTTCAGAAATACAGCAGGAATACAGCCATGACTCAGTCGTACGACGCGACACTCGCGGACTCCCGGCCGCGTCGCCTCTCCGTCAGCATGTCGCCGGAAATCGCGGCACGTTATCCCGAATGCCGGACCGTCTTCCTGCTGGTCCAGGGCATCAAGAACAACGAGCCCTGGCCCGAGACCGAGGAGGCGCTGGCCGCCCTCGAGGCCGAGGTGCGGGAAGGCCGGCGGCAGCTGCCGACGGAGGACGAGCCCGCCATCGCCGCCTGGCACGACCTGCTGCGCAGCTTCAAGACCAATCCCCGGCGGGCCCGGCCCAGCATCGACGCGCTCAGCCGCCGGCTGCGCAAGTCCGGCCGGCTGCCCAGGGTGACGCCGCTGGTGGACACCTGCAACCTGGTCTCCCTCACCTACATGCTGCCCACGGGGGGATTCGACCTCGCGGCCTTCCACACCGGCATCGAGCTGCGTCACGCACGGCCCGACGACGTCTACGTCCCCCTCGGTGAACCGGACAAGACGGAGGCGCCGTCGGAGGGCGAGGTGATCTACGCGGACGGCTCGCAGGTGATGACCCGGCACTGGAACCACCGCGACTCCGACGTCACCAAGGTCCATGAGGCGACGCGGGACGCGGTCCTGCTCCTGGAGGGCGTCTCCTCGGTCATCCCGGCCGAGACGCTGCTGCGCGCCCGCGCCGAACTGGCCGAGCGGGTCGCGCCGCACGCCGAGCGCGTGACCCTCCACGAGATCGATCCCGCCGAGCCGCTGGACCTCGTCTGGGAGCCGACCCGCTGACCACCCCGGGGTGGCCCGGCCTCCACTGCCGGGCCACCCGGAACGAGCCGCCGCCCGGGGTCCGCCCTCAGGCCACCGGCTCCCCCTCCAACGCGCTCTCCACTTCGGCCTGCTCCTCGTCCCCGGGCTCGTCCTCCAACTCGTAGAAGCCGTGGCCGTCGAGGAAGTGGACCGTCCGCAGGTCGCGCAGCAGGATCTCGTCGACGTCGTGCGCCAGCGTCAGCGTCACCGGGTAGCTGGAGTCGTCGACGGTGGGGCCCAGCCGCCCGCCGGGCGCTACCAGCGTGCTGACGCTCTCGACGCTCTCCAGGGACTTCAGCTCGTCCAGGCCCCGGTAGGCGCGCAGCCGGCCCTTCACCGGGGAGACCATGGCGGCCCAGGCGACGCTGCGGCTGAGCACGTAGTCCTCGCCGCACCGGGCGTGGAAGCGCTCGGGGTCGGTGTAGGCGTCGATGCTCCAGCCGACCTGGGACTCACCTGTGGCCCGCTCGGTGAAGCCCGGCAGATCCAGACCGGAGATCCGGGCGCCCATCTCCACCAGGCAGGGTCCGCCCGGGGTCGCCTTGACCTCGATGTGCGCGGGACCGTGCCGGATGCCGAGGGCGTCCAGCACCTGGAAGCCGTACTCCACCACCTGGTCCTGGATCTCTCCGCGGCGCGGCAGCAGATGGCAGGCGACGTTCAGGTCGGGTACGCCGTTGGCGCTGATCCGGTGTGTCTTCCAGATGTCGGTCACATGGTGGCGGCCGTCCCGGCTGACCGTGTTGATCAGGTACTCGGCGCCCACCAGGTACTCCTGGGCGACCACGCCGTCGGACGGCTCGGAGAAGATGTTGCGCCGCCCGGCCAGCGCCCGGAAGGCACGGACCGAGTCGTCCGGAGTCTCGCACCAGGAGACGCCGTCGTTGGCCGCGCTGCGCAGGGGCTTGAGGACGACCCGGCCGCCCACCTTGCTGTGCCAGGCGTGCAGTTGCTCCTCGTCGCGCACCCGGATCTGTTCGGCGCCGCGCAGTCCGCGTGACTTGATGCGCTCGATCATGTCGAACTTGTCCCGCCGCGGCCGGCTCAGGGCGGTGCCGTTGGTCGGCATGCCGAGGGCGGGGGCAAGGGTCTCACTGAGCGAGTCCGCCAGTTCCACGCCGAGTTCACCGGCCGCCATCACGGCGACGGGCTTGAACTCGGCGATCCGGTCCGCCGTCGCCTGTACGTCACCGTGGTGCGTCACATCGACGGCATAGGGATGGGGATCCGGCTTCCCGGCGTACAGCGCGGGAACTTCCGGTGTGCTCTGCACTCTGATTGGCGTGAAACCGGCGGCTGAAAATGCCGCGGCCAACCGCCATGACAGGGCATAGGTGTCAACGAGGGCTATGTGGCGTGGTGTCACGACTGTCCGAGACCTTTCCCTATTCGATTTCAAGATATCGATTCCAGTTGCCCCGTGATGCGCTGTCAAGTCGACTGGTTGGAAGGCTTGATGACACACAGTCAGCCAGCGGGTGACAAAGATTACAGACCGCCCTGCGGCGATGGACTCCCTGTGTTGATGCTTGTACTGTTCAAACAAGCAGCGGCCGGTGACGCCCTGCATCAGTATTTGTCTTGAATGGGTCGGGGGACTCGTGGCACCCAGGTTCGACTTATATGCGTAGCCCGACGGCGGTCGCCCGACTGCAAGGGCTTCCGAAAAGCTTCTGGGTTGTTTTTGCGGGACAGTTCGTCAACCGCATCGGCAATATGGTCGTCCCGTTTCTGGTGCTGTATCTGGGCCAGCAGGGAATGTCCGCGGGCGACGCGGGCCTCGTCCTGGGCGCCGTAGGTGTCGGCGGTCTGCTGTCCCAGCCGCTGGGCGGTGTGTGCACCGACCGCTGGGGACCGCGTCTCACACTGGTCGCGGGGCTGTGGGCCAGTTCCGCCGCGGTGGCTCTGCTCGGCGCCGCGCGCGGTCTGCCGGCGATCCTCGCCGCCGCGGTCCTGGTGGGCGTCGTGCTCGACGTCTACCGGCCGGCCGCCGCAGCGGTCGTCGCGTCGGCGGTGTCTGCGGCCGACCGGCCCCGGGCGTACAGCCTGATCTACTGGGCCGTCAACCTCGGTGTGGCGCTGGGTGGTCTGCTCGCCGGCGTTCTCACCAGCCACGGCTACTGGACCCTGTTCCTCGTGCAGTCCCTGGCCACGGCCGCCTTCGGCGTGGTGACCGCGGTACTGCTGCCCGTGGACCGTCCGGCGCCGCGGCCACCGCGGTCCGGCGCCGCGGCCCCCGGCATCAGGATCACCCGCGACCGGCTGCTGCTCGCGCTGACCGGGCTGAATCTGCTCAACGGCCTGGTGTCCGCGCAGATCACCGTCGGCCTGCCGCTGGCCATCAAGGACGACGGCCTCGGCACCGGTCTGTACGGTTCGGTCTTCCTGGTCAGCGGAATCATCATCGGCGTCACCCAGCCGATGCTGTCCGCCTGGCTGGAACGCTACGACCGGCTGGTGGTCCTCAGCGTGTCCTGGCTGGTCTTCGGCCTGGGCATCGCCGCCACGGCCCTCGCGGACTCCGTGACGGTGTACATCGTCACCGTGTGCGTCTGGACCCTGGGCGAGATCGGCGCGGCGAGCTTCGTCGGATCGCTGGTCGCCGATCTGGCCCCGGACCACGCACAGGGCCGCTACCAGGCCACGTTCGGATGGTCGTACTCGGCCGCCCAGTTCATCGGACCTCCCGCGGGCGCGTATCTGTACGCCGCGCTGGGGGCCGGCGCCCTGTGGTGGTCGTGCGCGGCACTCGGCGTCGTCGGGCTGGTCGGCGGACTCGCCCTGATCTCCCCGCTGCGCCGCCGTCTGACGGCCGTACCTGAACCCCTCACGCTCCAGAAGGTTGACTGATCATCGATGCATACCTCAGCACTCGACCCCGAGTTGACGGCAGCACGTGACCTCGATCCGGCAACCCCCGCGATCCCCCTGCTGGAACTGTTCCGGCGCATGACCCTGACCAGACGGCTGGACGAGCGCATTCCCGCCCTCGTGGAGGCGGGCCTGATCAAGGGGCCCATGCATCTGGGCATCGGCCAGGAAGCGGTGGGCATCGGCGCCACGTCGGTGCTGGAGCGGGGCGACATCACGACCGGCACGCACCGCCCGCACGCGCTCTACGTCGGCTGCCGGCTGCCGCTCGGTGCGACCCTCGCCGAGATGATGGGACGCGCCGGCGGCCAGGGCAAGGGGCGCGGCGGGCACATGCTCGTGGGCGACCGGGAGCACGGACTCCTCGGGCCGTCGGGCATCGTCGGCCACTCCCTGCTGCTCTCGGTCGGCCACGGCATGGCCCACAAACGGGCGCGCGAAGGGCGGGTCACGCTGTGCGTCACCGGCGACGGCGCGGTCAACTCCGGTGCCTTCAACGAAACCCTGAACATGCTGGCGCTGTGGCAGCTGCCGGTGGTCGTCCTGGTGGAGAACAACGGCTACGGCCTCAGCGTCCGCCTCGACCGCCATGTCCACGAGACCGAGCTGCACCGCCGCGGCCTCGCCTACGGCGTGCCGGCCACCCGGGTCGACGGCAGTGACGTGGAGGCCGTACGCGACGCCGTCGCCGAGGCGTTCGCCCGCGCGCGGACCGGCGGCGGGCCGACGCTGGTGGAGGCGGTGACGTTCCGGGACTGTGTGTTCTCCGGCGCCGACCGGGGCGGCTACCGGGACGGCGACGAGTGGGAGGGGTACGTGGATCCCCTGACGCTCACCGAGGCGCGGCTGCGTGCGGCCGGCACCTCCCGGGAAACCCTCGACCGTCTGACCCGCGAGGTCGACGAGGAGCTCGACGAGGCCGTCGCCTTCGCCACCGCCAGCCCATGGCCGGATCCGGCCGAACTCCTTGTGTATGCCGCCCGATGGGACGGAGGGGAAGCCCGATGACCGACATGACGTACAGCCAGGCCCTGAATTCCGCCCTGCGGCAGGAAATGCGCAGGGACGACCGGGTGGTGGTGCTCGGCCAGGACGTCGGTGTCTACGGCGGTGTCTTCTCCGTGACCCAGGGGCTCCTGGACGAGTTCGGTCCCGAACGCGTCCTGGACACCCCCATATCGGAGAACGGCATGGTGGGAGCCGCGGTGGGCATGGCCATGAGCGGCCTGCGCCCGGTCGTGGAGATGATGTACACCGACTTCATGACGCTCGCCCTGGACAGCATCGCCAACGGGGCGGCCGTCTTCCCCTTCGCCTACGGCGACCAGGTCCAGGTGCCGATCGTCATCCGCACCCAGGGCGGGGCGGGCGCCAACGGCGGCCCCCAGCACTCCAAGTCGCTGGAGGCGTGGACCGCGCACCTGCCGGGCATCCACACCGTGCTGCCCAGCACCGCCGCCGACGCCAAGGGCTTGCTGACCTCCGCGTTACGCAGTGACGACCCCGTGGCCCTCGTCGAGCACAAGCTGCTCTACAAGACCACGGGACCGGTTCCCGAGGGTGATCACCTCGTCCCGCTGGGCACGGCGCAAGTGGTGCGGCCGGGCACGGACGTCAGCATCCTGGCGCTGTCCCGGATGGTCGGTGAGGCCCTGATCGCCGCCGAACACCTAGCCGCCGCGGGCATCGACGCCGAGGTCGTGGACATCCGCTCGCTGCGCCCGCTCGACGTCGCCACCCTGGCCGCGTCGGCGCGCAGGACGGGCCGCGTCGTCGTCGCGACCGAGGCATGGGTGCGTTACGGGCCCTCCGCGGAGATCGCCGCCGCCGTGACCGAGGCCGCCTTCGCCGAACTGCGGGCGCCCGTCGTCAGGTTGGGCTCGCTCGGGGTGCCGTATCCCGCCAGCCCGGCTCTGGAACCCACTGTCGTACCGGATGCCGCCGGCATCCAGCAGTCCGTCGAGACACTCGTGAAGGAGTAGGGATGTCCCAGACGCGTTTCGAGGACAAGGTGGTCCTGATCACCGGCGGCGGCACCGGTATCGGCCGGTCGATCGCCCTCGCCTTCGCCCGGCAGGGAGCCACGGTGGTGGTGTCGGGGCGGCGCGTCGAGGAGCTGAAGGCGACGGTCGCCGCGATCGAGGCGGAGGGCGGCACCGCCGACGCCTGCCCGGCGGACGTCACCGACGACACCCAGGTCGGTGAGCTGGTCGGCACCGTCGTGGCCCGGTACGGCGCCCTGCACATCGCCTGCAACAACGCCGGAGTTCCCGGCTCCGGCCGCAAACTGCACGAGTTCGGCACCGACGACTGGAGCCGTGTCGTGGACACCAACCTCCAGGGTGTCTGGTTGTCGATGCGGCATCAGGTTCCGGCCATGCTGGAGCAGGGATCCGGCAGCATCGTCAACGTCGCCTCCATCGCCGGAGTCGTCGGCTACCTCAACGCGGCTCCCTACACCGCGGCCAAGCACGGAGTCGTCGGCCTGACCAGGAACGCGGCCATCGACTACGGTCCGGCGGGCATCCGGGTCAACGCGGTCTGCCCGGGGCCGGTGCTGACGCCGATGCTGGAGCAGGCGCGCCGCGACCGGGGCCCGTCGGCCGACGAGTTCTATCTGCGCAACATTCCGCTGGGACGGCTCGCACAGCCCGAGGAGGTCGCCTCCGCGGTGCTGTGGCTGGCGTCCGACGACGCCTCGTACATCACGGGGCAGGCGCTGGCCGTCGACGGAGGGTGGACCGCGCAATGAGCGCGGGCGCGCGCACGCACCCGCTCGACCTGCACCTCGACGTGGATCTGCGGTACCGGCGTGGCCGCAGCGACCAGCTCGTCGCGGCGCTGCGGCGGGCGATCGAGACGGGCAGGCTGCTGCCGGGCACCCGGCTGCCCTCCACGCGTGCCGTCGCGTCCGACCTCGGGGTGGCCCGCGGGACCGTCGTCAGCGCCTACCACCACCTCATCGCCGAGGGGTATCTCGAGACCGCGCGCGGCTCCGGGACCCGGGTCGCACGGTCACCGAACGTCGCGGCCCGGGAGCCGGGCCCGGGCCCGGGCGCCGGGGCGCGCAGCCAGTGGCAGTACAACCTCCGGCCCGGTATGCCGGATGTGACGCTGTTCCCGCGCGCCGCCTGGGTCAAGTCCACGCGGCAGGTGCTGAACACCGTCCCCGCCGAGGCGCTGGACTACGGGGATCCGCGGGGCCGCCCGGAGCTGCGCTGGGCGCTCGCCGACTATCTGGGGCGCAGCCGGGGGGTGGTGGCCCATCCCGACCGGATCGTCATCTGCCATGGCTTCACCCAGGCGTTGGGGCTGATCGCGACCGTCCTCGCGGAACAGGGGGTGGGCACGGTGTCCGTCGAGGACCCGTCCTACCCGCACTTCCGGGAGATCCTCCGCCTGGCCGGGCTCACCCCCCACGCCGTCCCGGTGGACGACGAGGGGTTGCTGCCCGCGGACCTGCGGGGCAGGGCCGCCGTCGTCACCCCGATCCACCAGTACCCGCTGGGCGTCACCCTGACCGCACAGCGGCGCAGGGCCCTGGTCTCCTGGGCGGAGACGGCCGACGCGGTGATCGTGGAGGACGACTACGACGGTGAGTTCCAGTACGGCAGGAACCGGGTGGGCGCGCTCCAGGCCCTGGCCCCGCACCGTGTGATCTACGCCGGCACCACGAGCAAGACCCTGGCCCCGGGGCTCCGGCTGGCCTGGCTGGTCGTCCCCCCGGACTGGGTCGAGCGGATCACCAACGCCAAACGGATCGCCGACCAGCACTCCGCGGCCCTGACCCAGATGATCGTGGCGGACCTGCTGGCGACCGGCGCCTACGACCGGCACATACGACAGTGCCGGGACCACTACCGCATGCGCCGGGACGAACTCAGCGGCGCCCTGGCCGCCCATGTGCCCGCGGCGCGGCTGGTGGGCGAGAGCGCCGGCCTGCACGCGCTGATCCGCTGGTCGCCGGACGGCCCGGAGGAACGCGAAGTGCTGCGAGCCGCACGCTCCCAGTCCCTGGCGCTCGCCGGGCTCGGCGGCTACTGGGGCACGCCGGGCCCGCATCCGCCCGGACTGGTCGTCGGCTATGCCACCCCGCCGCGGCACGCCTACGCCGGAGCGCTGGACGCCCTGATCCGCGTGCTCGGACGGTGCTTCGCGGGCTGATCCGCCGGCGAGTGGACCACGGCGTCCAGGTCCTCGATCACCCGCCCGTTCTCCAGCAGCACGCTCTGCCGCGACCCGCCGTCGTCCTTGCCGTGCACGGCGACGGCCCGGCAGTAGTGGGTGATGATCTCGACCTGGCCGGGCGCGGCGAGACAGACGCGGGCGAACTGCTCGCGCAGCGTCCGCTCGGCCCCGCCCTCGTCGACGACATGGACGTGGACGCGCTCGGCCGCGGCGGTCCGACGTGCCTGGGCGCACAGCCGTTCCAGTACCGCGAGGGTGTGTGTGCCGACGCCGACCAGGCAGATCGACAGAGGCGTTCGGGGTGCCGGCATCTCTTCCTCCAGCGGCGCGGGGCAGCGGCTCTTCGAGCACGGTAGGCGCGCCGCCGGTCCCTCGATGGGCCACTTCCGGTGAGCCTCACCGGTCCACTCGGTCACCGGGTGCTTGAACATCCCCGGCTTCCCGCGCGTACGACGGGGCGCGGGCCGCAACCTCAAATGTTGCTCTGAAGGTGCCCGCCCAGGGGTTCGGGCGGAGCCCGTGGGGCCATACCCCCCACACGTCCGGCGCGCCCGGAGGGGGACCGGACCGCGGGTACGGAAGAGCGAGGAGGGGACGATGCAGCGACTGGGCACGGGGATCGGGTGGCGTCCGGAGATCGCGGACGCCGTGGAGCGCATGCCGGGCATCGACTGGGTCGAGACGGTCGCCGAGAACGTCTGCCCGGGACATCTTCCCGAGTCCCTGGTACGGCTGCGGGAGCGCGGGGTGAGCGTGATCCCGCACGGCGTCTCACTCGGTCTGGGCGGTGCGGAGCGGCCCGACGCCGGACGGCTGGCCGCGCTCGCCGAGCGGGTTGAGGCGCTGGGGTCGCCGCTGGTCACCGAGCACATCGCGTTCGTACGGGCGGGCGGCGCGCTGACCGCGTCCCCGCGGCTGGAGGCGGGCCATCTGCTGCCGGTCCCCCGCACCCGGGACGCCCTGGACGTGCTGTGCGAGAACGTCCGTATCGCGCAGGACGCGCTGCCGGTGCCGCTCGCCGTGGAGAACATCGCGGCGCTGATCTCGTGGCCGGGCGAGGAGATGACCGAGGGGCAGTTCCTGTACGAGCTGGCCGACCGGACGGGCGTACGGCTGCTCATCGATGTCGCCAACCTGCACACCAACCACGTCAACCGCGGCGAGGACCCGGCCGAGGCGCTCGCCGAGCTGCCGCTGGAGGCCATCGCGTACGTCCATGTCGCGGGCGGCTTCGAACGGGACGGCGTCTGGCACGACAGTCACGCCCACCCCGTCCCGCAGCCGGTCCTCGACATCCTGGCCGACCTCGCGTCCCGGGTGTCCCCGCCCGGGGTGCTGCTGGAGAGGGACGAGAACTTTCCCGACCCGGGGGAACTGGAGCGGGAGTTGGAGGCGATCCGGGGGGCGCTGGAGAAGGGAGCGGCCGACCGGGTGGCGGCCGCGCGGGGGGCGGCCGTCGAGGGGGCCTCGAAGGGCGGGCTGCCGGAGCGGGGCACGTCACGGGGCGAGGAACTCGGCCCCGCCCGTCAGCGTCTCGCCCTCGCGCAGGCCGCGCTGTTGTCCGCGCTGGTCGCCGGGACACCGGTGCCGGAGGGGTTCGACCGGGTGCGGGTGGGGGTGCAGGCGCGGGCGCTGGCCGGTAAGCGGGCGGACGTCGTGGCGAAGGTCGCGCCCGAGCTGCCGGTGATCCTCGGAGACGGCTACCGGCGGGCTTTCCTCGCCTACACGCACGGGCACCCGATGACCGACGGCTATCGGCGCGACGCGCTGGACTTCGCGGGGCATCTGCTGACCGAGGGCCGGCTGGAGGACATGCGGGTGCGCTCGGAGCTGCGGGAGTGGTGGCTGGAGCGGTCGGGGCCGAAGCCGCGGTCCCGGCGGCCGGGAGTGCGGCTGGCCCGGGCCACGCGCCGGGTGCTGCTGCGTCGGTGAGCGCACCCGGTGTTACGCCGCCCGTCGGCAACGCGGCCGGACTCTTTCCTGTTCGCCCGTATCCACCCCGTTTGTAACCGTTCGCTCCTGTACGGCAGTTGGCACAGCCCCGGGGGGACCCCGAAGTAATATGCCAACCCGACCCTTGAAGCGCACTGACGTGCGGTGCCGCAACAGGAGGCACCATGCGACCGCGACCCCCGATCAACGGCCGAGGCATCTTCAGCGGCAACGGACTCATCATCACGGGCCTCACGGCGACGCTGCTGGCGATGATCTTCCCGATCTGGTCGTTCGCCGACCGGTCCGGGACCGGTTACGACGTGCTGAACGCCGAGACCGTGTCGACCGGCTACGGGCCGCTGTCCGGTCTCGACCGCGACTTCCTCACCAAGGTCCGGCTGGCCGGCCTGTGGGAACTGCCCGCCGGCCGGCAGGCCCAGCAGAAGGGCACGACTCCGGCCGTACGGACCGCGGGGCAGCACCTCATCGAGGGGCACGCGTTCCTCGACGAGCGGGTGCGCGACGTCGCCGGCAAGCTCAGCCTCGAACTACCCAACGAGCCCACCGGGCAGCAGCAGGAGTGGCTGGCGACCCTGGAGTCGGCGCAGAGCGTGGAGTTCGACCGGCAGTTCGCCAACATCCTGCGGCTGGCGCACGGCAAGGTGTTCTCGGTCGTCGCCCAGGTACGGGCCAGTACCCGCAACTCCCTGGTCCGCGCCCTCGCCGACGACGCCAACACCACCGTGCTGGACCACATCACGGTCCTGGAGGCCACCGGCTATGTCGACTACGACGCCCTGGCCCGGGACATGGTCGCCGACAGCACGCCTCCGCTCACCCCCACGCCCGCCCCGCCCGGCCCGCGGACCGACCCCGCTCCGGCCGTCCCCGTGACCCCGCCGCCGTCACCGACGTACACCCTGCCGCCGGCCGTCACCAGCCCGCGCCCGTCGGACTCCTGAATCCGGAACGTCACGTCCCGGCAACTCTCGGGTCCGGATTGTGAACAAGGCATGGCGGTTCCCGGGGTGTTCGGCATAGAAACACGGCATGTTCTGGGTCCTTCTTCTGCTGCTGGCCTGGGCCGTCGCCGGTACGGCGTGCACACGGCTCTGTCTCGCCGCCGTACACGCCGCCGCCATGGACACCAAGGCCATGAGCGGGACGAGCACGGTCCTGGGACACGATCTGACGCTGTACGAGGCCGCGTTCCTGTCCGGCGGTCCGCGCCGGGTCGCCGATCTGACCCTTGTCTCCATGGCCCGCCAGCGCCGGCTGCTGCTCGCTCGCACCGGCTGGGCGACGGTCGTCGATCCCCGGGGGCGCGACGAGATGGAGCGCTCGGTGATAGGGGCCATCGGGCCGGAGGGCCAGTCCCGGATCGCGCCCGTGCGGGACGCCACGGCTGCCGCCGACGCGGTGGGCAGCCTCCGCGACCGGCTGGTCAGCGCGGGCCTCGCGGTGCCCGACGAGGCGCGCAGCGGTGTCGCGACGGCGATCCGGCAGGTACGGCTCGCCGCGCTGGCAGTGTTGGCGCTGGGGGCGGTCGCCCTGCTGGCGCCCGCGCAGTCGGACATGCCGGCGCATCTGGTCGCCCTGTGGTTCGCGCTCCCCTTCGTGCTCACCCTGAGCTGCCTCGCCATCGCCCGCATGGAGATCCACCCCTACGCCCGGTGGGCCTCCCCGGCCGGGCAGCGGCTGCTCAGTTCCCTGGTCCGGCACTCCGGCGGCGGCGAGGGCGACCGCCGGTATCTGACGTCCGTCGCCGTGCGGGGCGTGCGCGCGGTCGCCGAGCCGGACCTGCGCGCTGCCTTCGCGCACCGCGGACCGCACCAGGAGCTCTCCCACGGGCATGACTGACGGTCCCGGCTCCGATGACGCATAGGGGGCATTGACGCCGACACCGGCAGGCGGTGCTTGCCTTCATCAACAGACGAACCAAATATCCCTTTTGTTGCTGCCGTGCACTGAAGGGATACGCGATGAGAGCTGCCGCCCTCTACCCGGTCGCCGGGGCCATGCTCCTGACCACCCTCTCCGCCGTCCCTGCCGGCAGCGCCGCGGCCGCCCCCGGCGCGGGCGAGCGGCAGGGCGCGGCGGTGGCCGCGAAGCGCGCCGCGACGACCGGCCTCACCTTCGGCGCCTGCCCCAAGAAGCTGGAGCTGCCGGGGAACGTGCAGTGCGGCACGGTGTCCGTCCCGCTCGACTACGCGCAACCCGAGGGCAAGCAGATCCGGCTCACCGTCAGCCGGGTGCGGGCCACCCACAAGGACCCGCACAACAGCAAGCGCCGGGTGCCCCGGCAGGGCGCGCTGGTCTACAACCCGGGCGGACCGGGCGCCTCCGGTCTGCACTTCCCGCTGATCGGCCTGCTGCCGGCGTGGAAGCGGCTCGCGGGGGCGTACGACCTCGTCGGCTACGCCCCGCGCGGGGTGGGGCCGTCCGCGCCGCTGTCCTGCGAGAACCCCAAGAACCTCGCCAACGGGCCGTCCCAGGCGCCGACGTACCCCTCGGAGGCGTACAAGAAGGAGCGCATCGCCCGGGCGAAGGCGTACGCGCGTGGCTGCGCCGAGCGCACCGGCAGCGCGCTGCGGCACTACAACTCCCTGAACAACGCCCGCGACCTCGACGTCCTGCGGGCCGCGCTCGGCGAAGAGCGGCTGACGTTCATGGGGGCGTCGTACGGCACCTACTTCGGCGCGCTGTACGCCACCCTCTTCCCCTCGCATGTGCGGCGGATGGTGTTCGACTCGGCGGTGAACCCGGCCCCGGAGCAGATCTGGTACCGCAACAACCTCGCCCAGTCCGCCGCGTTCGAGGGCCGCTGGGCGGACTTCCGGGAGTGGGTCGCGGAGCACCACGCGGTGTACGGGCTCGGTGCCACGGCCGAGGAGGTGCTGCGCAGCTACGACAGGGCGCGGGCACGGCTGGCCGTGAAGCCGGCCGGCGGGAAGGTCGGGCCGGGGCAGTTGCAGGAGGCGTTCTTGCAGGCCGGCTACTACGACGACTACTGGCCCGCGCGGGCGCAGGCGCTGTCGGCGTATCTGAAGGGCGACCCGAAGCCGCTGGTCGCGCTGGCCGCGCCGGTGACGGAGGCGGCGGCCGAGGACGAGAACTCCCGCGCGGTGTACACGGCCGTGGAGTGCAACGACGCGCCCTGGCCGACGGACTGGGCGGTGTGGGACCGGGACAACACCCGGCTCGCGCGCGTGGCGCCGTTCGAGACCTGGGACAACGTGTGGATGAACCTGCCGTGCGCCTACTGGCAGGCCCCCCGGCAGCGGGCCCTCGATGTGCGGACGGGTCCGGGTGAGGCACCGCCGATCCTGATCCTGGCCGCCGAGCGGGACGCCGCCACTCCGTACGACGGGGCGCTGGAGATGCAGCGGCGGCTGTCGGGCTCGGTCCTGGTGACCGAACGCAACGCCGGGACGCACGGCATCGCGTACGGCCCGAACGCCTGCGTCAACGGCCATATCGACGCGTATCTGCTGGAGGGCCGCCTGCCGGACCGCCGCGCGGCGTGCGCGGGGCACCCCGAGCCGAAGCCTGAGCAGCCGAGCGCCCGCGGGGCGAAGCGGAAGCTGGGCGAGGCGCCCGCGACGAAGCCGGGTGGCCGTCCCCAGCACACGGCGACGGCCCGGCTCCCGCACTGACCGGCCGACCCGACGGACGGCGACGCGTGCCCCCGGGATGTCCCCGGGGGCACGCGTCATGTGCGCTCGGTCAGGCGAGCCCGGCCACCAGCTCGGCCACGGACTTGCGGCGGCCCGTGTAGAACGGGACCTCCTCGCGGACGTGCATCCGGGCCTCCGAGGCGCGCAGATGGCGCATCAGGTCGACGATGCGGTAGAGCTCGTCGGCCTCGAAGGCGAGGATCCACTCGTAGTCGCCCAGCGAGAAGGAGGCGACGGTGTTGGCGCGGACGTCGGGGTAGCCGCGGGCCATCTTGCCGTGGTCGGCGAGCATGCGGCGACGGTCCTCGTCGGGCAGGAGGTACCAGTCGTAGGAGCGCACGAAGGGGTAGACGCTGACGTAGTCGCGGGGCGTCTCGTCGGCGAGGAACGCCGGGATGTGCGAGCGGTTGAACTCGGCGGGGCGGTGCAGCGCCATGTTCGACCAGACCGGCTCCAGGGCGCGGCCCAGCCGGGTGCGGCGGAAGAGGTTGTACGCCTCCTGGAGCTGGTCGCTGGTCTCGGCGTGCCACCAGATCATGACGTCGGCGTCGGCACGCAGCCCGGACACGTCGTACGTGCCGCGGATCGTCACGTCCTTCGCGGCGAGCTGGTCGAACAGCTCCTGGACCTCGTCGGCGTAGCCCGCGCGGTCCTCGGGGAGCACGTCCTTCAGCTTGAAGACGGACCAGAGGGTGTAGCGGATGACCTCGTTGAGGTCCTTGGCCAGCTTGCCCTTGTTCGGGATCCTGCCGGGCTCGGTGGTGGAGGCGTCGTCACTCATGTCCCTTATTCTCCCGCTCCGCCGTGCAGACTCTGCACCGGGTGGGCGGTGAGCTCCTCCACACCCCGGCTGTCACCGGCCAGCTGGTCGACGGCCGCGTAGGCGCTCGCGATGCACGCCGGGATGCCGACCCCGTCGTACTGCGCCCCGCACACGGCGAGGCCGGGGAGCTTGCCGACGTGCTCGCGGACGCGGGCCACGCGCGCGTGGTGGCCGACCGGGTACTGGGGCAGACCGCCGGTCCAGCGGGTCACGCGGGTCTCCAGGGGCGTGGCGTCGAGGCCGGTCGCCGCCGCCAGGTCGCGGCGGGAGACCTCGACGAGATGGTCGTCGTCGCGCTGGAGGATCTCCGTCTCGCCGTAGCGGCCGACGGAGGTGCGCAGGACGACGACATCCGGGTTCTCGTCGGCGATCCAGCCCCACTTCCGGGAGGAGAACGTGGACGCCTTGATGGTGCGCCCGTCGACCGGCGGCACCAGGAAGCCGCTGCCCTCGGGCAGGTCGGTGTCCGAGCGGCGGTAGGCGAGGGTGACCAGGGCCATGGAGGCGTACTCGATGCCGTCCAGCTCTGCGGCGGCTGCGGGGGCCTCGGCGCGCAGCAGGCGCGCGGCGGCCGGGGCGGGCACGGCGACCACGACCGCGTCGGCGTGCAGCACCCGGTCACCGGTGGTCACACGCCAGCCGCCCGACGCCTCGCGCCGCAGCTCGGTCACCGGCGCGCTCGTGCTGATCTCGCCGCCCCGCGCGCGCACCGCCTGCGCGACAGCGAGCGGCAGTTGTCCCACTCCCCCGGCGATTCCCATGAACACCGGCCCGGTCTGCGGGCCGTCGGCGGCCCGGGCCTGGATCTCGCGGACCGCCTCGGTGATCGAGTCATGTCTCTGCGCGGCCTGGTAGAGCTGCGGCACGGCGGAGCGCATCGAGATGCGGTACGCGTCACCGGCGTAGACCCCGCCCAGCAGCGGCTCGACCAGGCGGTCGACGACCTCGCGGCCGAGGCGCTCCGCCACGTACGCGCCGACCGCCACGTCCTCCCCGACCTCGGTGCGGGGCAGGTCGGCGTCCCGCTCGATGCGGGCGAGGCCCTCGTCGGAGAGGACGCCGGCCAGGGCGGAGGCGGTGCCGGGAACGCCCATGACGTGGCCCCTCGGCATGGGGCGCAGGGCGCCGCGGGTCCAGATCGAGGCCGATGCGGTGGCGGGCGGCTGGAGCCGGCCGGCGAGGCCCACCTCGCGGGCGAGGGCGACGGCCTCGGGGCGGCGGGCCAGCATCGACTCGGCGCCGAGGTCGACGCGGGCGCCCGCGATCTCGCCGGGCAGCAGCTTGCCGCCGACCCGGTCCGACGCCTCCAGGACGGTCACTCGCCGGCCGGCGTCCAGCAGGCGGTGGGCCGCGGCGAGCCCGGCGATCCCCCCGCCGATGACGACGGCCCGGCCGGCACCCGTACGAGTCTGAACTTCGCGCATGCCCACAGCCTCTCAGACCCCACTGACAGTCCGTCCGCGCCCCGGTGTCCGCCACGAGTCCTGACCGTGACCGCATCGGGACCGTTCTTGGCCAACGTCCCGGCCCCTCCCGGCGTCGAAGTGACATCAGTCGTCACGACGAACCTCGGGGGTGGACCCATATGCGCACACGGCGCACCGCACGATCCGTACGACCGGTCCGGACGCTGGCCGGTGGTCTCCTGCTGGCCACCGCCCTGGCGCTCACCGGATGCAGCGCCTCGGGCGACTCCGGGGCGGGCGACAGCAAGGCCGCGGCGCCGGAGGCCGCGCAGGCGGACTCCCAGGCGGACGCGCAGGCGGATTCGCGGGCGGACGCGCAGGCGGATTCGCGGGCAGGCGCGAAGGAGGGCGCCCCGGGCAGCGGCTACGGTGGCGCCGAGGCCACCGCGCCGCCCAAGGTCACGGCGAGCCACATCATCCGCACCGCCTCGCTGACCGTGCGCGTCAAGGACGTGCCCAAGGCCCTCGACGAGGCCCGCGCCACCACCGAGAACGCGGGCGGCTACATCGGCAGCGAGACCACCACCCGGGACGAGGCGGGGCGCGAGCACACGCGCGTGGTCCTGCGGGTGCCCGTCGACCGGTACGCCGACGTCCTCGCGGACCTGGAGGGCGCGGGCAAGCTGATCGAGCGCGACGCCAAGGCGCAGGACGTCACCGACCAGGTGGTCGACGTGGAGAGCCGTATCAAGTCGCAGCGCGCCAGCGTCGCCCGGATCCGCGAGCTGATGGACCGAGCGACCAAACTCAGCGACGTGGTGACGCTGGAGGGCGAGCTGAGCAGCCGGCAGGCCGACCTGGAGGCGCTGCTCGCCCAGCAGGCGTCCCTGAAGGACCGCACGAGCCTGGCCACCATCACCGTGTCGCTGTCCCGGACACCGGCGAAGGACGCGGCGAAGGACGACGACCCCGGCTTCGTGGACGCGCTGGCGGGCGGCTGGGACGCGTTCATGACGATGCTGCGCTGGCTCGCGGTGGCGATCGGCGCCGTGCTGCCGTTCGCCGCGGTGGCGGCGCTGATCGTGCTGGTGTGGCTGAAGGCCGTACGGCCCAGGCTGCCCCGCCGCCCCGAGCCGGCGCCTGCCGCGACGGCGTTGGGCCCGCTGCCGTCGGCCCGTCCGGCCCCGCGGCCCGAGCACGCGCACGAGCACGGCGAGCAGGACTGAAATTCGGGCCTGAAATGCGGTGTTCTCGTAGCGTGTTCGTATGAACATGAGCGCTTCGCGGGGTACGAGGGAACGACTGGTCGTGATCGGCGGCGACGCCGAGGGCATGTCCGCGGCGTCGCAGGCCCGCCGCCTCAAGGGGTCCGGCGAGCTGGAGATCGTGGCGTTCGAACGCGGGCACTTCACGTCCTTCTCCGCCTGTGGCATCCCGTACTGGGTGGGCGGGGACGTGCGGGAGCGCGACCAGCTGATCGCCCGTACGCCCGAGGAGCACCGGGCCCGCGACATCGACCTGCGGATGCGGACGGAGGTCATGGAGATCGACGTGGCGGGCGGGCGGGTACGCGCGCGTGACGTCGACTCCGGGGCCGAGTCCTGGACGTCGTACGACAAGCTCGTG
The DNA here is from genome assembly GCF_043673425.1 of Streptomyces sp. M41. Classification (NCBI taxonomy): domain Bacteria; kingdom Bacillati; phylum Actinomycetota; class Actinomycetes; order Kitasatosporales; family Streptomycetaceae; genus Streptomyces; species Streptomyces sp. M41. The sequence goes on from NZ_JBIMKE010000002.1 coordinate 196,150, forward strand.
ATCGCGACCGGCGCGCGGCCGATCCGGCCCGGCATGCCGGGCGTCGACTCTCCCGGGGTGCACGGGGTGCAGACCCTCGACGACGGCCAGGCTCTCATCGACACGCTGGCACGCGCGCGTGGCCGTCGCGCCGTGGTGGTCGGCGCCGGCTACATCGGCGTGGAGATGGCCGAGGCGCTGATCAACCGCGGCTACGAGGTGACGGTCGTCAACCGCGGCAGCGAGCCCATGTCCACGCTCGACCCGGACATGGGCCGCCTGGTGCACGCCGCCATGGAGGGCATGGGCATCACGATGGTCGACGACGCCGAGGTCACCAAGATCCTCACGGGCGACGACGGCCGGGTGCGGGCGGTGGCGACGGAGGACGCCGAGTACCCCGCCGACGTGGTCGTCCTCGGCATCGGTGTCCACCCGGAGACGACCCTCGCCCGCGCGGCCGGCCTCCCCCTCGGCCGTCACGACGGTCTGCTCACCGACCTCTCGATGCGGGTGCGCGGCCACGAGAACATCTGGGCGGGCGGCGACTGCGTGGAGGTCCTCGACCTGGTCTCCGGCCAGGAACGCCACATCGCCCTCGGCACTCACGCCAACAAGCACGGCCAGGTCATCGGCACGAACGTCGGCGGCGGCTACGCCACGTTCCCCGGTGTGGTCGGCACGGCGGTCAGCAAGGTCTGCGACCTGGAGATCGCCCGCACGGGCCTGCGCGAGAAGGACGCGCGCAGGGCGGGACTGAAGTACGTCACGGCCACGATCGAGTCGACGAGCCGCGCCGGTTACTACCCCGACTCCTCCCCCATGACCGTCAAGATGCTCGCCGAACTCCGCACGGGCCGCCTCCTGGGCGTGCAGATCGTGGGCAGGGAGGGCGCGGGCAAACGCGTCGACATCGCGGCCGTGGCCCTGACGGCCGGGATGACGGTGGAACAGATGGTGTCCCTGGACCTGGGATACGCGCCTCCGTTCTCGCCCGTCTGGGACCCGGTACTGGTGGCCGCGAGGAAGGCGGTGAAGGCGGTGGCCGCCGGCGCCTCGTGACGGGGCCGTGCCGGGCCATGCCCGCAGGGGTGCGGGAACTGCGCGACCGGCCGCACACCGCCCGCGGTCGCCTGCCCACCCGCACCCCTGTGACTGCTACGCGCTGCCGTTGATCCTCTCGATGGCCTGCCGAGCCTGCTCGGCCGGCGGCCGGGACGGCAGCGAGGACACCGAAGCGCTGGCCGGCATCGCGGCGGCGGCCGGCTGCTCTCCCGCGGGCTTGGCATGCGCCGCGGCCGGCCGGGCCGACCGCAGCCGATGGCTGACGGCCTCGTCCAGGGTCACCGGTCGCTGCATCTGCGCCGCGAGACGCCCCGCGTCCTGGCCCAGCCGGGCCACGTCCTCCCAGGGCAGCCGCAGCACCACCGCGATCTCGGCCTCGCCGTCGGGCATCGCGTGAATCGGAGGAGTAACTCGGTCCTTCATCGCCTGTTCCTCACGTAGACCCCGCGACCCGCCTTCCCCGTGGCCGCGGACGGTTGCAGGGTCATACGCACGCGGCGTCGGCCACGTTCACCGATTCACGGGGCCTGTCCCGGGCACATAACTGTCGTGGTCATTCCCGTCCATGACGTGAATCCGGCACGCCGCACACCCCTGGTGACCTATGCGCTGATCGCCGCGAACATCCTCGTCTTCCTGTCCACGCCCGGCACGGCCGGCTCCGTGGCCGGTGAGAACGCCTTGGCCCAGCTGTGCCAGTTGCACGCGTTCCTGGACCACTACGCCGTGGTGCCACGGGAGTTGATCCACCATCAGCTGCCGGGAGCGGTCCCCACGGGCGAGGTGGCCGTCGGCGCGCAGGGCCCCGGCTGTGTGATCGGCCCGCCGGGCTACGACAAGTCCCCGGTGCTGTCCGTCTTCACCGCGATGTTCCTGCACGGCGGCTGGCTGCACCTGCTCGGCAACATGCTGTTCCTGCTGATCTTCGGCAACAACATCGAGGACCGCATGGGCCATGTGCGGTACTTGCTCTTCTACGTCGTCTGCGGCTACGCGGCGTCCTACGGCTTCGCACTTCTCAACGCCGGTTCCACCGAACCCCTGATCGGCGCCTCCGGGGCCATCGCAGGTGTGCTGGGCGCGTATCTCGTGCTCTATCCGAAGGTCAGGGTGTGGGTCCTGGTGCCGTTCCTGGTCTTCCTGCCGCTGCGGCTGCCGGCCTGGCTGGTCCTCGGTTTCTGGTTCGTGCTCCAGGCGGTGTACTCCGACGGCGAAGGTGTCTCCGACGCGGGCACCGTGGCGTACGCGGCGCACATCGTGGGCTTCCTCGCGGGCATGCTGCTCGCCTGGCCGCTCAAGCCGGGGACGCCGCCACCCCCGGAGCCGCGCGGTCTGCTGTTCGGCAGAAGGGCGCGGCCCCATACGTGGTGAGCGGCGGAGTGAGTGCCGTGCCGAGCGGGCGTGGGTGCGGCTACCGGGCCGTCCGCGTGTGGACGTACTCGACGAGCCGGGTCAGCGTGTCGGGGTCGGTGGACGGCATGACGCCGTGGCCGAGGTTGAAGACGTGCCCCTCCAGGTCCGCCGCCGCGTCCAGCACCTCGCGGGTCTTGGCCTCGATCGCCTCGGGGTTGCTGAACAGCACGGTGGGGTCGAGGTTGCCCTGGAGCGCCTTGCCGGGGCCGACGCGGCGGGCGGCCTCGTCCAGCGGGACACGCCAGTCGACACCGACGACGTCCGCGCCGGCCTCGCCCATGAGCTTCAGCAGCTCGCCGGTGCCCACGCCGAAGTGGATGCGCGGGACGCCGTACCCGGCGACGGCGTCGAAGACCTTCGCCGAGGCGGGCATCACCGAGCGGCGGTAGTCGGCGGGGGCCAGGGAGCCGACCCAGGAGTCGAAGAGCTGGACGGCGGAGGCGCCGGCCTCGATCTGCACCTTCAGGAAGGCGGCCGTGATCTCCGCGAGCCGGTCGAGCAGGTCGGCCCACAGCTCGGGGTCGCCGTACATCATCGCCTTGGCGTTCTCGTAGGTGCGCGACGGACCGCCCTCGACGAGGTAGCTCGCGAGGGTGAAAGGCGCGCCGGCGAAACCGATGAGCGGGGTGCTGCCGAGCTCACGGGTGAGCAGGCCGATGGCCTCGGTGACGTAGGAGACGTCGTCGGGGGTGAGATCGCGCAGCCGGGCCAGGTCGGCGCGGGTGCGGACGGGCTGCTCGACGACCGGGCCGACGCCGGGCTTGATGTCGAGGTCGATGCCGATGGCCTTGAGCGGGACGACGATGTCGCTGAAGAAGATCGCCGCGTCCACGTCGTGCCGGCGCACGGGCTGGAGGGTGATCTCGGTGACCAGCTCGGGCCGCATGCAGGACTCGAGCATCGCGATGCCCTCGCGGACCTTGCGGTACTCCGGCAGGGAGCGCCCGGCCTGCCGCATGAACCACACCGGCGTGTGCGGCACGGGTTCGCGCCTGCACGCCTTGAGGAAGGCGGAGTCGTAGGTGGCGGTCGGCGGCGTCGGCTGCGTGTCGTTGGCACTCACGCCGGCAAGTCTCGCACGGCGCCGCCCGACCGAGGTCCGGGGGCGGCGGGGCCGATGGCGGCCACGCCGACACCGGGAACGGGGTGTCTAGCCCGGCACGAAGCCCCGGTTCCCCTTAATCTTCCCGCATGGCTGCGGCTCAGGGACGACTGTCGGACGGCACGGGCGGGATGGATGACGCGAAGGGGAGCGGGGAGGCGGACCGGCATTCGGGCAGTACGGCCCCGCCGGCGTTCCGTGCCGCGGTGGACGCTCTGCGCAGCAGCCGGTTGCGGCCGCAGATCGAGGTCGAGCAGACCAAGGCACCTCAGCGGCTCGCCCCGTACGCGTACGCGCTCGAGGCCACGGTCGTCGACGGCGACCAGGACCTGGCCGACGGCCGGCTGGTGCTGCTGCACGACCCGGCCGGGCACGACGCCTGGCACGGCGCGTTCCGGCTGGTGACCCTGGTGCGCGCGGAGCTGGAGCCGGAGATGGCCGCCGATCCGCTGCTGCCCGACGTGTGCTGGTCCTGGCTGACCGGTGCGCTCCAGGCGCGCGGCCTGTCGTACGGCGAACCGAGCGGCACCGTCACACGGGCGAGCTCCCACTACTTCGGCGGTCTGTCCGAGCGTCCGGCGGCGTCGCAGATCGAGATCCGCGCCTCCTGGACCCCGCGGGAGGGGCGGGGCGGTGTGCCGGACACCTCGGCGCACCTGGCGTCCTGGTGCGATCTGCTCGCCCAGGTCGCCGGCCTGCCCCCGGCGGGCCCGGGCGACGCGTCGGTGGTGACGCTGCCGCAGCGCCGCGACCCGCAGTCCCGCTGACCCCGGCCGTTCACTCGTGGGCGGCCCGACACCACTGACTTGACCGTCACTTTGTCGATACGGCCACTTTCGGTCAGGAACGGTTCATGATCGAACCGATTTGACTCACCGAACGATCGACCACGTGTCTGAATTGCCCCAATTGTTACTCACTAAATCGTGATCTTTCCCTAAAGGGCCAGAGGTTTGGTGCCGAAGACGACTGTGACCTTGAAAGCCGTCCCCGCACCCCAGGAGGCCCGGTGTCCGTTCTCCTCGAGCAGCCCGCAAGCCTGGTCGCCTACCGCCCGAACAAGCCGACCGCCATGGTGGTCGTGGCCGATCCCCGCGTCCGCTCCACCGTCACCCGGCATCTCTGGGCGCTCGGTGTGCGCGATGTCATCGAGGCCTCGTCCATCGCGGAGGCTCGTCCTCGCATCGGCAACCCCCGCGACATCTGCGTCGCCGACGTCCACCTGCCCGACGGCTCCGGCCTGACCCTCCTGTCGGAGACCCGCGCCGCGGGCTGGCCCAACGGGCTCGCCCTGTCCGCGGCCGATGACATCGGCGCCGTGCGCAACGCCCTCGCCGGCGGAGTGAAGGGCTACGTCGTCACCGGCACCCGCACCAACGTCGGGCTCCCCACCCGGCCCGGCGCGGCCCCCATCGGCGCCGCCGCCGCCCGTATGCACCGTCGCCACCCGGGTGCTCCGAGCCACCCGGGCGGCTACCGCGAGCTCTCCGGTCGTGAGGTCGAGGTGCTGCGGCTGGTGGCGGAGGGCCAGTCGAACAAGGCGATCGGCGTCTCGATGGGCCTGTCCGCCCTGACCGTCAAGAGCCACCTCGCCCGGATCGCCCGCAAGCTCGGCACCGGTGACCGCGCCGGCATGGTCGCCGTGGCCCTGCGGACCGGCATCATCCACTGACCGCCCACCGATCCCCGCCGCGCTCGACCGACTCCCCACCGCCCTCGACCGATCCCCCACCGCCCTCCACGACGCTTCCCCGCACTCCCTTCCCCACTTGATCATTCACTGACGTGAACGGGGACCGGCCGCTGCCCCCTCGCCCCCGGCCCCACCCGTCGTGAACCGGACCTTTCACTTGGCTGACTGGTTTACGACCCTCAGGCGCCCGCCGACGGAACGTTCCGTCGGCGGGCGCTGTCCATACACAGATACCCTTGACAGGTGACCGACGCCCAAGAGACCGCAGCAGACAGTTCACTGCGAACCACCGGAGGCGCCCCTCCGGACGACGGCGGATCTTCTGTTACGAAGGCGCCGATCCCTTTGCTGGAGCCCCGCGAGGGCATTCCGCCCGTGATCGCCGACAGTTCCGCGCTCGCGGACGTGATCGCCGCTTTCGGTGCCGGCTCCGGCCCCGTCGCCGTCGACGCCGAACGCGCCTCCGGCTACCGCTACGGCCAGCGCGCCTATCTGGTGCAGCTGCGCCGCGCCGGCGCGGGGACCGCGTTGATCGATCCCGTGGCCTGCCCCGATCTCTCCGCTCTCGGGGCGGCGCTCTCGGGCGTGGAGTGGGTCCTGCACGCGGCCACCCAGGACCTGCCCTGTCTGCGTGAGATAGGCATGGTGCCGACCCGGCTGTTCGACACCGAGCTGGCAGGACGGCTCGCCGGGTTCCCCAGAGTCGGCCTCGGCGCGATGGTCGAGAACGTACTCGGGTTCGTCCTGGAGAAGGGGCACTCCGCCGTCGACTGGTCGACCCGGCCGCTGCCCGAGCCATGGCTGCGGTATGCCTCGCTGGACGTCGAGCTGCTCGTGGACCTGCGCGACGCGCTGGAGAAGGAGCTGGACCGGCAGGGGAAGCTGGAGTGGGCGCTCCAGGAGTTCGACGCGATCGCGTCCGCGCCGCCCGCCGAGCCGCGCAAGGATCCCTGGCGCCGGACGTCCGGCATGCACAAGGTCCGCCGGCGCCGGCAGCTCGCCGTCGTGCGGGAGCTGTGGCAGACGCGGGACCGTATCGCTCAGAAGCGGGATGTGTCGCCGGGGAAGGTCCTCTCCGACGCGGCCATCGTGGAGGCTTCGCTCGCCCTGCCGGCGAACGTCCACGCCCTGGCCGCGCTGAACGGCTTCGGCCATCGGACGGGGCGGCGGCAGCTGGAGCAGTGGCAGGCCGCCGTGGACCGTGCGAAGGCGCTGACCGACTCGCAGTTGCCGGCGCCGGGTCAGCCGGTGACCGGGCCTCCGCCGCCGAGGGCCTGGGCCGACAAGGATCCGGTCGCCGCGGCACGGCTCGTCGCGGCGCGGGCCGCGGTCTCGGCGCTGGCCGAACAGCTCAACATGCCGCAGGAGAACCTGATCAGTCCGGACACGGTGCGGCGGGTCTGCTGGGAGCCGCCGAAGGCTGCGGACGCGGACTCGGTCGCGGAGGCGCTGACCGGCTACGGCGCCCGGCCCTGGCAGGTCGAGCTGGTCACGCCGGTGCTGGTGGCCGCGCTGTCCGCCTAGCCGCCGTCCGCCTGGTCACCGCGTCCGCCTGGTCACCGCGTCCGCCTGGTCACCGTCCGCCCGGTCGCCGTAGGGACTCCTTCCCGTACGGCGACCGCGGCATTTGTGGGCGCCCTCTTCCGTCGCTGGTCGACGTCGAGATCACGCCAAGATCCTCCGCGGGTCCGCAGAGAGGCGCAGAGAGAGGCGCAGAGAGAGGGCGGATCCGGCTCAGACGGGGTGGCCGAACCCTGTTCGGGGCGATCACGGGCGGTGTGACCTTCGCCGCTCCCGCCGTCGGGGCTGGGCAGCTACGTTACTCATAAGTAGCATGGTCTGAGCAAGCGCTCAGCGTCCCGCACCCTGGAGGAGAGCCATCGTGCCTCGTACCGTCAGGGACGTCGTCTTCGTCGACGGCGTCCGCACCCCGTTCGGCAAGGCGGGCCCGAAGGGCATCTACCACGAGACCCGCGCCGACGACCTCGTCGTGAAGGCGATCCGGGAGCTGCTGCGCCGCAACCCCGGTCTCGACCCGAAGCAGATCGACGAGGTGGCCATCGCGGCGACCACGCAGATCGGTGACCAGGGCCTGACCATCGGCCGCACGGCCGGCATCCTCGCGGGGCTGCCGCAGTCGGTGCCCGGCTACTCCATCGACCGCATGTGTGCCGGCGCCCTGACCGCCGTCACGTCGGTCGCCGGTTCCATCGCCTTCGGCGCCTACGACGCCGTCATCGCCGGTGGCGTCGAGCACATGGGCCGCCACCCCATGGGCGAGGGCGTGGACCCGAACCCGCGCTTCGTCAGCGAGAAGCTGGTCGACGAGTCGGCGCTGTTCATGGGCATGACCGCCGAGAACCTGCACGACCGCTACCCGCACATCACCAAGCAGCGCGCCGACGAATACGCCGTGCGCTCCCAGGAGAAGGCCGCCAAGGCGTACGCCGACGGCAAGATCCAGGCCGACCTGGTCCCGGTCTCCGTGCGCCGCACCAACCCCGAGGCCGGCGAGACCGGCTGGGGCCTGGTCACCGCCGACGAGCCGATGCGCCCGGGCACCACGATGGAGAACCTCCAGGGCCTGAAGACCCCGTTCCGTGTCCACGGCCGGGTCACCGCCGGTAACGCGGCCGGTCTGAACGACGGCGCCACCGCCTCGATCATCGCGTCCGAGGACTTCGCCCGGGAGAACGACCTCCCGGTCAAGATGCGCCTCGTCTCGTACGCCTTCGCGGGCGTCGAGCCGGAGGTCATGGGCTACGGCCCGATCCCGGCCACGGAGAAGGCCCTCGCCAAGGCGAGCCTGTCCATCGAGGACATCAATCTCTTCGAGATCAACGAGGCCTTCGCCGTCCAGGTGCTGGCCTTCCTCGACCACTACGGCATCGCGGACGACGACGAGCGCGTCAACCAGTACGGCGGCGCGATCGCCTTCGGTCACCCGCTCGCCTCCTCCGGCGTCCGTCTGATGACGCAGCTGGCCCGCCAGTTCGAGGAGCAGCCGCAGGTCCGTTACGGCCTGACCACCATGTGCGTCGGCTTCGGCATGGGCGCGACGGTCATCTGGGAGAACCCGCACTTCGACGGAGGCAACAAGTGAGCACCACCGCTGAGCTCCTGAAGGGCGCGGCCGAGCTGTTCCCTGACGAGGTCGTCACGTCCGCGCACGTACGCCACCTCGACCTGCCGTTCGGCGCCGGGCGCTTCGCGCTCATCACGCTGGACAACGGCTTCGACCACACCAAGCCGACCACCTTCGGCCCGCAGTCGCTGGCGAACCTCAACACCGCCCTCGACCAGGTCGAGAAGGAGGCCGCGGACGGCGACATCGTCGGCGTCGGCATCACCGGCAAGCCGTTCATCTTCGCCGTCGGCGCCGACCTCAAGGGCGTCGAGCTGCTGAAGGAGCACAAGGACGCGCTGGCCATCGGCAAGGGCGGCCACGAGGTCTTCAAGCGCCTCGGCGGCCTCGCGGTCCCGACCTTCGCGTACTACAACGGCGCCGCGATGGGCGGTGGCGTCGAGGTCGGTCTGCACTGCAAGTACCGGACCGTCAGCAAGGCCCTGCCGGCCTTCTCGCTGCCCGAGGTCTTCCTCGGCCTGGTTCCCGGCTGGGGCGGCTGCACGATCCTGCCGAACCTGATCGGCGCCGACAACGCCGTCTCGGTGATCATCGAGAACAGCCTCAACCAGAACAAGCAGCTCAAGGGCCAGCAGGTCTTCGACCTGGGCATCGCGGACGCCATCTTCGAGGGCGCCGACTTCCTGGAGCAGTCGCTGATCTGGACCGCCCAGGTGCTGAAGGGCGACGTCGAGGTCGAGCGCCCGGTGATCGACCGCGGTGAGGCCTGGGACCAGGCCGTCGCCAAGGGCCGTTTCATCGCGGACTCCAAGGTGCACGGGGCCGCTCCGGCCGCCTACCGCGCCCTGGACATCATCGCCGCCGCCAAGAACGGCGACCTCCAGCAGGGCTACGACGCCGAGGACAAGGCGCTCGCCGACCTGATCATGGGTGGTGAACTGCGCGCCGGCATCTACGCCTTCAACCTGGTGCAGAAGCGCGGCAAGCGCCCCGCCGGCGCCCCGGACAAGAACCTGGCGCGTCCGGTCACCAAGGTCGGTGTCGTCGGCGCCGGCCTGATGGCCTCCCAGCTCGCGTTGCTCTTCCTGCGCCGCCTGGAGGTGCCGGTCGTGCTGACCGACATCGACCAGGAGCGGGTCGACAAGGGCGTGGGCTACGTCCACGCCGAGATCGACAAGCTGCTCGGCAAGGGCCGTATCAACCAGGACAAGGCCAACCGCCTCAAGGCGCTGGTGAGCGGTGTCCTGGACAAGGCCGAGGGCTTCTCGGACGCGGACTTCGTCATCGAGGCCGTCTTCGAGGAGATCGGCGTCAAGCAGCAGGTGTTCGCGGAGGTCGAGGCGGTCGCCCCGGCGCACGCCATCTTCGCCACCAACACCTCCTCCCTCTCGGTCTCGGAGATGGCGTCGAAGCTGAAGCACCCCGAGCGGGTCGTGGGCTTCCACTTCTTCAACCCGGTCGCGGTGCTGCCGCTGCTCGAGATCGTCCGCGGCGAGAAGACGGACGACGCCTCCCTGGCCACGGCCTTCGCCGTCGCCAAGAAGCTGAAGAAGACCGCCGTTCTGACGAAGGACGCCCCGGCGTTCGTCGTGAACCGCATCCTCACCCGCTTCATGGGCGAGATCCAGAACGTCATCGACGAGGGCACGCCGGTCGAGACCGCCGAGAAGGCCATCGAGCCGCTCGGTCTGCCGATGTCCCCGCTGGTGCTGCTGGAGCTGGTCGGCCCGGCGATCGGTCTGCACGTCTCGGAGACCCTCAACCGGGCCTTCCCGGACCGCTTCACGGTCTCCCCGAACCTCGCGGCCGTCGTCAAGGCGGGCAAGCGCGGCTTCTACGTGTACGACAGCGGCAAGCCCGAGCTCGACCCGGAGGTCGCCGCGCTGCTGAAGCAGGGCGACTCCGTCCTCACCGAGGAGCAGGTCCGCGACCGTGTCCTCGACGCTGTCGCCCAGGAGATCGGGCTCATGCTCGACGAGGGTGTCGTCGCCGAGGCCCAGGACATCGACCTGTGCCTGATCACGGGTGCCGGCTGGCCCTTCCACCTGGGCGGCATCACGCCGTACCTGGACCGCGAGGGTGTCTCCGAGCGCGTGAACGGCAAGAAGTTCCTGGCGCCGGGCGTGGCGAGCGTCCCCGCGTAAGCGCTGCGCTGTGCACGCCGGTGCCCCGCACGCCGACTCGGTGTGCGGGGCACCGGCGTCTCAGCCGGCGGCCGGGCGCCGGTCCTCGACATGGACGACATGGAGGTCGGTGCCGTCCTGGTGGCGCTTGGTGCGCCCGTGGATGCCGACGGCCAGGTGGGAAGGGTCAACGGGCTCGTCGGGGGCGACGTGGGTGACGACGTCCGGGTGATGGCCGGTGACCAGCCAGCCCAGGCCGTCCTTGAGCGTGAGCACATGGAAGTCACCGGCCGGTGAGCCGACGTGCACCGGGCCGAACTCGCCGAGAATCCCGCCGGCCTGTTCCGCGAGGTCGCCGTCGGGCTCCTTCAGCACCACGCAGGTGCCGTGCTCGAAGAGCACCCAGGAGGTCCCGGAGGGCTCCAGGATGCGCCGCCATATGTCGACCGGGCTGTCCGTGCTTTCCGTGCTTTCCGTGTCCATGATGGTCATCCTCGCGCAGGGAGGCCCGAACGGTCCCGTGCATTACCTGCGTTCAGACCTCGCGCCAGGCCTCCAGCGCCAGCCCCGGCTCGTCCTTGCGCCGGGTGACGAGCAGCTGCCCGGTCGACGGCGACAGCGTGGCCGCGACCACCCGGCCGTCCTCGTCCCTGGCCAGCGCCACCACCGCGTCCGCCGGCAGCTGCGGCCCCGACTCGGTCCACCACGCCCCGGCCGACTCCTGCTCCGTCGGATAGGCGGCGAAGGCGACCCGGCCGCTCGCCGAGCGCTGGGCGAGCAACGTGCAGTCGTGGCCGTCGAGTTCGCAGCGGATCGCGCTGACCGGTCCCGGGCCCGCGGACGCCAGCAGGGTGAGCGGCTTGGTGCCCGGGCGCCAGGCGCACACGTCGCCGGAGTCGTCGGCGTAGAAGAGCGTGGTGTGATCCGCGGAGGTGGCCAGGGCGTACAGCGTGTCCGGGCGGGCGGAGATCTCCACAGCCTCCTCCAGGACCGGCACCGCGGCGAGTTCCTCCTGACGCCAGTGCAGTACGGCCCCGGGGACGGCGGCGTACAGCTCGACGCGCCCGGACTCCCCCGTCACGGCCGCCAACCGGTCCTGTACGTCCTGCCCCTTGAGGTCCCGCCAGGGATCCCAGCCGCCTTTCTCCTTCTGCATCCGCATGCTGACGCCGCCCCCCGCGTTACGCACGAAGACATGGCCGCGCCCGCGGACGTCGACCGCGACGGCCGGCGTCCCCGTGCGGTCGCCGGTCTTGTCGGGGTGGCCGATCGACGCCCAGTCCAGGGCCGCGAGGCGGGGGCGGAAGTGCGTGGTGTGCACGAGCCCCGCCTCACCCGCCTTGGTGGGCCGCCAGGCCGCGAGATGCGCATACGCGTCCGCGCCCTGGCCGACCGCGGGTCCGGGACGCAAGGTCTGGTCGCCGCCGAGCCGGCGGGAGGTCTCCCAGGGGCCGCCGTGCCCGAGCTCCGCTCGGCACAGGACGGCGTCATCGGTCGGCAGATAGACGCTGAGGCGGCCATCGCGACCGCGGATGAGCCAGTCGCCGTTCACCGGTTCACTCTATTCGGGGTCCATGACGGCTCGTCCGCCGCCCCCGGCCGGTTCCTCCCCCGCCCGATCCGGAACGGTTCGGTCCGCCGCATCCCCTCGTCGGGCGGGCAAGCTGGGTTCCAGCAGCAACCTCCTTACGCGAACAGGAAGTCGACGTCATGACCGACAAGCTCACCGTGAGCGTCCTGGGCACCGGCATCATGGGTGCCGCCATGGCCCGCAACCTCGTGCGGGCGGGGCACGAGGTGCGGGCCTGGAACCGCACCCGGGCCAAGGCGGAGCCCCTGGCCGCCGAGGGCGCGTTCGTGGCCGACTCCCCCGCCGAGGCGGTGCGGGACGCCGACGCCGTCCTGACGATGCTGTACGACGGCCCCGCGACGCTGGACGTGATGCGCGCGGCGGCGCCCGCGCTGCGCGCCGGTGTGGCGTGGGTGCAGTCGACGACCGCGGGTGTGGAGGGGATCACCGAGCTGGCCGCCCTCGCCCGTGAGCACGGCCTCGTCTTCTACGACGCCCCGATGCTGGGCACCCGGCAGCCCGCCGAGGCCGGACAGCTCACCGTGCTGGCGGCGGGGCCCGCCGAGGGACGGCCCGTGGTGACGCCGGTGTTCGACGCCGTCGGCGCCCGTACGGTGTGGACCGGCGAGGACGGCGCGGCGGGCAGCGCGACCCGGCTCAAGCTGGTCGCCAACAGCTGGGTGCTCGCCGTGACCAACGCGGCCGGCGAGGTGCTGGCGTTGGCCAAGGCCCTAGGCGTCGAGCCCGAGCGGTTCTTCGAGGTGATCGACGGCGGCCCGCTCGACATGGGGTATCTGCGGGCCAAGACCGGCCTGGTGCTGGAGGGCGGTCTGTCCCCCGCCCAGTTCGCGGTCGGGACGGCGGCCAAGGACGCGCGGCTCATCGTGGCGGCCGGGGAACGCCACGGCGCCCGGCTGGACGTGGCCGAGGCCGGTGCGCGGCGCTTCGAACGGGCGGCCTCGCTGGGGCACGGGGACGAGGACATGGCCGCGGCCTATTTCGCCAGCTTCGGAGAGGAGGGGCCCCATGAGTGACGGCGATGCCCCCCTGCTCGTGATCGTCGACGCCGCGAACGTGGTCGGGTCGGTGCCGGACGGATGGTGGCGGGACCGGCGGGGGGCCGCCGAGCGGCTGCGGGACCGGCTGGCGGCGGACGGGGTGCCGGGGCGGCCGGGGCCCGTGGAGATCGTGCTGGTGGTGGAGGGGGCCGCCCGGGGTGTGGAGTCCGTGCCGGGGGTGCGGGTGGAGTCCGCGGCCGGGAGCGGCGACGACCACATGGTGGAGCTCGTCGCGCACGCGGGCGGCCGGCCGTGCCTGGTGGTGACCGCGGACCGGGAACTGCGGCGCCGGGTCACGGAACTGGGGGCGGACGTGGCGGGGCCGCGTACGGTACGGCCGTGACCGGCTGCCGTACGCGGCCTGTGCCGTCGGGCCGGCCTACGCGGTGTCTCCGTGCCCCTTCTCCACCTCGGCGGCCGTCGTCTCCTCATGTCGTCCGAGGCGGCTGTGGGAGCGGCCGTAGAGGAAGTACACGAGGAAGCCGGCGGCCATCCAGATGGCGAAGCGGACCCAGGTCTCGGCGGGCAGGTTGATCATCAGCCACAGCGAGGCGCACACCGACAGGATCGGCAGGACCGGCACCCACGGGGTGCGGAAGGCCCGGTGCAGGTCGGGGCGGGTCCTGCGCAGGATGATCACGCCGATGGCCACGACCACGAAGGCGAACAGCGTGCCGATGTTCACCAGGGCGGCGAGCTCGGTCAGCGGCGTGAAGCCGGCGAGGACCGCGATGATCACGCCGAGCAGGATCGTCGGCCGGTGCGGGGTCTTGAACTTCGGGTGGACGCGCGAGAAGAAGCGCGGCAGCAGTCCGTCCCGGCTCATGGCGAAGAAGACACGGGTCTGGCCGAGCAGCAGGATCATGCAGACCGTCGTCAGGCCGACCGCGGCGCCGAAGCTGATGAAGCCCGCGAACCAGGGATGTCCGGTGGCCTTGAAGGCGTCGGCGAGCGGGGCGTCCACGGACAGCTCGCTGTAGTGCTGCATGCCCGTGACGACGATCGACACGAGGACGTACAGCGTGGTGCAGATCAGCAGGGAGCCGATGATGCCGCGCGGCATGTCGCGCTGCGGGTTCTTGGTCTCCTCGGCCGCCGTGGCCACGACGTCGAAGCCGATGAAGGCGAAGAACACGACGGAGGCGGCGGTGAAGATGCCCATCACGCCGAAGTTGGAGGGCGCCCAGCCGAACATGAGCTGGATCAGCGGGGCGTCGAGATTGCTGCCGGCGTCCACCGGCTGGCTCTTCGGGACGAACGGGTCGTAGTTGGCGCCCTTGACCAGGAAGGCACCGGCGATGATCACGGTCAGGACGACGGCCACCTTGATGGCGACGACCAGGGACGTGATCCGTGCCGACAGCTTCATCCCGAGCACGAGGATGAAGGTCAGGACGAGGACGAGCACGGCGGCCAGGATGTCGAAGCCGAAGGCGTCGGCGCCCTCCCGGCTGCCCAGGGCATCGGGCATCGCCCAGCCCGCGTTGTCCATGAGCGACTGGATGTAGCCGGACCAGCCGACGGCCACCACCGCCGTCCCGAGTGCGAACTCCAGGACCAGGTCCCAGCCGATGATCCACGCGGGCAGTTCACCGAGGGAGGCGTACGAGAAGGTGTACGCCGACCCGGCGACCGGGAGCGTGGAGGCGAACTCGGCATAGCAGAGTGCGGCCAGTGCGCACGCGACGCCGGACACGACGAACGCCAGGGCCACCGCGGGTCCGGCGTTGTCCTTCGCGACGGTGCCGGTGAGCACGAAGATGCCGGTGCCGATGATGACACCGACACCGAAGACGGTCAGATCGAGCGCGGACAACGACTTCTTGAGCGCGTGCTCCGGCTCCTCGGTATCGAGGATGGACTGCTCGACTCTCTTCGTCCGGAAGAGTGTGCTGCTCACGGTCTACCTCCCACGCTTGTCGTCCCCGACATGATCGAGAGGGGGCGTGGTACGCCTGCCCCGGCGCGAGCGGATTCATACGGATGGGCCGGTTTCACCACTCTACTCGGCGGTGAAACCGGCCCGTTCGGACGTATGCGGCGTCGTCAGTCGGGGGTCGTCAGTCGCGGGCGGGCTCCACCTCGGCCGCGGCCCGGTCGAAGCGGCCGTCCAGCTTGGAGACCAGGCCGGTGACCTGACGGGCGATGTCGGGGGCGGTGAGGCCGATCTCCGTCATCACCTCGGCGCGGGTGGCGTGGTCGAGGAAGCGGGGCGGGATGCCGAAGTCGCGCAGCGGGACGTCGACGCCCGCGTCCCGCAGGGCCTGTGCGATCGCCGAGCCGACGCCGCCGACGCGGGAGTTGTCCTCGACGGTGACGACCACGCGGTGCCGCTCGGCGAGCGGGGCCATGGCCTCGTCGACGGGCTTGACCCAGCGCGGGTCCACGACGGTGGTGGAGATGCCCTGCTTGTCGAGCAGTCCGGCGATCTCCAGGCACATCGGGGCGAGGGCACCGACGGACACCAGCAGCACGTCGGGACGGTCGGTGCCGGGCTCGCGCAGGACGTCCATGCCGCCGACGCGGCCCACGGCGGGCACGGCGGGGCCGACGGCGCCCTTGGAGAAGCGGACCACGGTCGGGGCGTCGTCGACCTGGACGGCCTCGCGCAGCTGGGCGCGCACCTGGTCGGCGTCGCGCGGGGCGGCGAGCCTGAGGCCGGGGACGACCTGGAGGATCGACATGTCCCACATGCCGTTGTGGGAGGCGCCGTCGGTGCCGGTGACGCCGGCCCGGTCGAGCACGAAGGTGACCCCGCACTTGTGCAGTGCGACGTCCATCAGGACCTGGTCGAAGGCGCGGTTGAGGAAGGTGGCGTAGACGGCGAAGACGGGGTGCACCCCGCCCGTGGCCAGGCCGGCCGCGGAGACGGCGCCGTGCTGCTCGGCGATGCCGACGTCGTAGACCCGCTCGGGGAAGCGCTTGGCGAACTTGTCGAGGCCCACCGGCTGGAGCATGGCGGCGGTGATGGCGACGATGTCCTCGCGCTCCTCGCCCAGCTTGACCATCTCTTCGCCGAAGACGGAGGTCCAGTCGGCGCCGGACGTGGCGATCGGCAGCCCGGTGTCGGGGTGGATCTTGCCGACGGCGTGGAAGCGGTCGGCCTCGTCCTGGAGGGCGGGCTGGTAGCCGCGGCCCTTCTCGGTGAGGCAGTGCACGATGACCGGGCCGCCGAAGCGCTTGGCTCGGGCCAGGGCCGACTCCAGGGCCTCGATGTCATGGCCGTCGATGGGACCGACGTACTTGAGGCCGAGGTCCTCGAACATGCCCTGGGGGGCGATGAAGTCCTTCAGACCCTTCTTGGCTCCGTGCAGGGTCTCGTAGAGCGGCTTGCCGACGACGGGGGTGCGGTCGAGGATCTCCTTGGTGCGGGCCAGGAAGCGCTCGTAGCCATCGGTGGTCCGCAGGGTCGCCAGGTGGTTGGCGAGGCCGCCGATGGTGGGCGCGTAGGAGCGCTCGTTGTCGTTGACGACGATGACGAGCGGGCGGTCCTTGGCCTCGGCGATGTTGTTCAGCGCCTCCCAGGCCATACCGCCGGTCAGCGCGCCGTCACCGATGACGGCGACGACGTGGTCGTCGCGTTTGCGCAGCTGGTTGGCCTTGGCGAGGCCGTCGGCCCAGCCGAGGACGGTCGAGGCGTGCGAGTTCTCGATGACGTCGTGCTCGGACTCGGCCTGCGAGGGGTAGCCGGACAGGCCGCCCTTCATCTTCAGCTTGCTGAAGTCCTGACGGCCGGTGAGCAGCTTGTGCACATAGGACTGGTGGCCGGTGTCCCAGAGCACCTTGTCCTTGGGCGAGTCGAAGACCCGGTGCAGGGCGATGGTCAGCTCCACCACACCGAGGTTGGGGCCGAGGTGGCCGCCGGTCTTGGAAACCGCGTCGACGAGGAAGGTCCGGATCTCCTCCGCCAGCTGGTCCAGCTGCTCCGGGCTGAGCCGGTCCAGATCGCGCGGTCCCGTGATACGGGTCAGCAGCGGCACCCGTGCCTCCTTGCAGTAGAGCTGTTCGAGCTGTTGCCGGGCGTGTCGAGTCTAATGTTCCGCCGTTGCGGGCGGCGCGCGGGCGGTGCGTCATACGTCACGGGTCGGCTGTACCCAAGTTGTGGCATCCCTACGACAGGACTGTGCCCGGCACCGCCATTGGTGCCGGGCACAGTGTCTGCAGGGCGACGGTGCTATGCGCGACCGGCCGTCTTCTGTGTCTTGCGGGTGATCGAGTCGATCACGACCGTGGTGAGCAGGACGCCCGCGGTGATCATGTACTTCACCGGCTCGGCGATCGACTCCAGCTGGAGGCCGTACTGGATCGAGACGATGACCAGCACACCGAGCAGCGCGTTCCAGGTGCGGCCACGGCCGCCGAAGAGCGACGTACCGCCGATGACGGCCGCGGCGATCGCGTTCATCAGGAGGTCACCGGTACCGGCGCTCTGGTTGGCGGAGGCGATCTTCGAGGCCAGGAAGAGGCCGCCGATCGCCGCGAAGCCACCGGAGATCGCGAACACGGAGATCCGCACGGCGGTGACGTTGATGCCGGCACGACGCGAGGCCTCGACGCTGCCACCGAGGGCGAAGACCTTGCGGCCGTACGACGTCCTGCGCAGCAGGAAGTCCGTGGCGAACAGGAACACCAGGAAGATCACGGTGGCCAGCGGCAGGCCCTTGTACTGGTTGTACATGATCGCCGCGGCGAAGGAGACCACACCGAGCAGCGCCGTCCGCAGGATGGTGTCGCTCAGCGGCCGGAACGGGATCCCCGCGGCCTCGCGGCGGCGGTTGCCCAGGAACGACGTGATGAAGAACACCGCGGTCATCACGGCCGCCAGGCCGTACGCGGCGGCCACGTCGGTGAAGAAGTACGTGGTCAGCTTGCCGATCAGACCGTCGCTGTCGAGGTTGATCGTGCCGTTCTCGCCCAGTGTCTGGAGCATGAAGCCGAGCCAGAACAGCAGACCGGCCAGGGTCACGGCGAAGGCGGGGGCGCCCAGTACCGCGAAGAAGAAGCCGTGCGCCGCGCCGATGAGCGCGCCGGCGGCGACGGCGAAGAGCACGGCCGCCCACTCGGGCCAGCCCTGGTTCACCGCGAGGACGGCGGCGAGGGCGCTGGACGCGCCGCTGACCGAGCCGACGGACAGGTCGATCTCGCCGAGCAGCAGCACGAACACGATGCCGACGGAGATCATGCCCGTGCCGACCATCGTGACGGTGATGTCGCTGATGTTCTGCGCGGACAGGAACGCGGGGTTCAGGCTCTGGAAGATGATGCAGATGACGATCAGGCCGAGGATGACGGGCAGGGAGCCCAGCTCACCGGCCTTGATCTTGCGCCGGAACTCGGTGACGTAGCCGGCCAGGCCCTGCTCCTGCACCAGCAGGCGCGGGTCGACGGCGGTGACCGCCGCCGCGGCGGCCTCGGTGTTGAGGACCTCGTGCTCGTCCTGCGGCGTGGTGGAGGTCTTGTCGATGCTCACTTGGAAACCTCCCCGTTCGTGCGCGCCGCACGGCGGGTCACGGCGTTGTCGGTGGCGCCGGTGATGGCGGAGATGATCTCCTCCTGCGAGGTCGTCTTGACCTCGAAGACACCGTTGTTCTGGCCGAGGCGCAGCACGGCGACCTTGTCCGCGACGGCCTTGACGTCGGCCATGTTGTGGCTGATGAGGATGACGGCGTGGCCGCGCTCGCGCAGCCGCTCCACGAGGTCGAGGACCTGCGCGGTCTGCTCGACGCCGAGGGCGGCGGTGGGCTCGTCGAGGATGACCAGCTTGGGCTCGCCGAGCATGGAACGGGCGATGGCCACGGTCTGGCGCTGACCGCCGGAGAGCGAGGCGATCGGGATACGCACGCTGGGGATGCGGATCGAGAGCGTCTGGAGCAGCTCGCGCGAGCGGCGCTCCATCTCGACCTCGTCGAGGACGCCGCGCTTCTTGAGCTCGCGGCCCAGGAAGAGGTTGCCGACGACGTCGATGTTGTCGCACAACGCGAGGTCCTGGTAGACCGTCGCGATGCCCAGGGCCTGGGCGTCGTGCGGCCGGTTGATCGACACGGCCTTGCCTTCCCATTCGATGACGCCCTCATCGATGGGGTGCACGCCGGCGATCGTCTTGACCAGCGTGGACTTTCCGGCGCCGTTGTCGCCCACCAGGGCGACCACTTCACCGGCGTGGACCTCAAGCTCTACGTCGGTGAGCGCCTGGACGGCACCGAAACGCTTGGAGACCCCGCGCAACGCCAGCACGGGCGTAGCGGACACGTGAACCATCTCCTTCGCCGCCTGACCCGGCGGAAGGGCTGTGCAGAGAAATTCAGGGCGGGTGGGCGGGGGTTGCCCGGGTGGGTGACGGGGGTTTACCCGCGTGGGTGGTCCGTCCGGCGCCCCGCGCCGAGCTTGCGGGGCTGAATGATGCGCGGGGCACCGGAGGAGTCCTAAGGGTCATGTCCCGTACGGGAATTCAAGTGCGAACTCCCGTACCTGGAAAGGGACCTGACTAGCCGATCTTGAGCTCGTCGCACGCGGCCTTGTACTTGCCGGTGCAGATCTCGGCGGCGGTGTAGACGCCGTCCTTGATGACGGTGTCGTTGACGTTGTCCTTCGTCAGCGAGGTGACGGGGACGAGCACGGAGGGGATGCCCTTCGCGCTGCCGCTGTCGACCTTGTCCTTGGCGATGGAGTCCAGCGACTTGCCCTGGGCGAGCGCGACGGCCATCTCGGCGGCGGCCTCGGCCTCGGGGGCGTACGGCTTGTAGACGCTCATGTACTGCTCACCGGCGATGATGCGCTGCACCGCGGCCAGCTCCGCGTCCTGGCCGGTGACCGGGACGTCGATGCCGGCGGCCTTCAGGGCGGTGATGATCCCGCCCGCCATGCCGTCGTTGGCGGAGTAGACGCCGACGATCTTGTCCTTGCCGAGGGCGGAGATCGCCGACTCCATGTTCTGGTTGGCGTTCTCCGGCTTCCACTCCTTGGTGTCGTACTCCTTGCCGACCTTCACCTTGCCGTCGAGGGCGGAGTGCGCGCCCTCCTTGAACTGGGCGGCGTTCGGGTCGGTGACGGAGCCGTTCATCATGACGATCTGGCCGTCCTTGGCCTTGCCGCCCAGCGCCTTCAGCAGGGCCTCGCCCTGGGTCTTGCCGACCGAGACGTTGTCGAACGAGGTGTAGGCGCTGATCGGGCCCTCGGCCAGGCGGTCGTAGGCGACGACCTTGATGCCGGCGTCGACGGCCTTCTGGACGGAGTTCTTGATCGCCTTGGCGTCCACGGCGTCCAGGATCAGTACGTCCACCTTGTTGGTGATCATCGTGTCGACCTGCTGCGCCTGCAGGTTGGCGTCCTGCTTGGCGTTGTTGTAGTCGATGGTCGCCTTGTCGTTCGTCAGCTCCTTGATCTTCGCCTGGATCAAGGGACGGTCGAACTTCTCGTAGCGGGCGGTCTGGTTCTCCGGGAGCAGGAGACCGACCTTGATGTTGTCGCCCTTGGCGGCGGAAGCAGTGGAGTCGTTGTCGCCGCCCGCTTCCCCGGCGCTGCCGCAGGCAGCCAGCGAGATGGCCATCGCACCAGCGGCGACGGCAACGGCGGCACGACGCATACGCGTGTTCACTTCAGAAACCTCCCTGACGAGGCCGCGACATTGCGGCCGAGGTGGCTGGAAGTCAACTCGGCCACACGTGCGACGTCAAGAAGTAAATCCTTAACGGGTTGGCAACGGTGCCATGCGTTCTCTAAGTGAAGGCAGGCGTGGCCGCATGCAGCGCGCTGGCGACACTTCCATCCAAAAGCACTGAATCGCCCATCTCACTGAGCGCCAGAGCAAGGGCTCCGAGCACCTCCGCACGACCACCAAGTGCCCCGGGGAGAATGGACAGTTGGCGCGCCGCGCTGGGAATGGCGTACCGGCCGACGGACTCCCGGATCGGCCCGAGGACCAGCTCGCCGGCCTCGGCGAGATCACCGCCGAGGACCACGCGGCTCGGGTTCAACAGGTTGCAGAGGTTGGCGACTCCACTGCCGATGTGGCGGCCGACGTCGGCGATCACTCGACGGCAGCCCGGATCTCCGTCCCTGGCCAGCCGTACGACGCCCTCCATGGTCAGATCGGTGCCATGGCTGGACTGGAGCAGCGGGAGCACATAGCGGGCAGCCGCGAAGGTCTCCAGGCAGCCCCGGTTTCCGCAGCGGCAGACCGGGCCGGATTCATCAAGAGTAATATGCCCTATTTCACCCGCCGTGCCGCCGGGGCCCCGATAGATCTGCCCGCTGATGACCAGACCCGCGCCCACACCGCTGGCGACCTTGATGTACGCCAGATCCCGCACGCCCTTGCCGCTGCCCCAGACCAGCTCTCCCAGGGCGCCCAGGTTGGCGTCGTTGTCCACGTGCACGGGCACGCCGAGCCGGCCGCGCAGTTCCTCGGCGGGCTTGGTGCCGGTCCAGCCGGGCAGGATGGCGGTCGAGCCGAGGGTGCCGGACTCGACGTCGATCGGGCCGGGCACGCCGAGGCCCACCCCGGCGATCTTGGAGCGGTCGACGCCGGTCGCCGCGATCAGCCGGTCGATCAGCTCCTCGGCCCGGTCGAAACCCTGGGTCGAGGAGGCGTCGACGTCCAGCGGTTCGGACTCCTCCGCCAGCACCTGATGGGCGAGGTTCCCGACCGCGACGCGGAGATGCGTATGGCCGAAGTCGACCCCTATGACGATCCCGGCGTCGCCGCTGAGCGAGACGCTGCGGGCCCGGCGGCCACCCGCCGATGTGGGCGTGACCTCGACCGTTCCGCCGTCCTTCAGTTCCCGGACGATGTTCGAGACCGTCGCCGCGGACAGACCCGTGGTCCTGGCGATCTCCGCCTGGGTGAGCGATCCGGCCAGCCTGACGGCCCGGACGACCCGCTCCAGGTTGGCTCGGTGCAGCGACGACTGCGACCCCGGAGTCTCCACGACGACCTCCTGCGCGCGGGACCGCTTCGATGAGGCCCCGTCCGTGTCCAACTAGTGAACTCTAAGCTGAGCCGTTCGGGTTGCCTCCCGTCAAGAGGTTGAACCGGATCCGGAAGTGTGTACGCACACACGTGAGCCGCCTCGTGGTGAGGCGGCTCACTTTGGACGAGGAGTGACGTACCCCTCACGCTGGGCCCACAGACAGCGTTTACTTCAGCGCACCCGCCGTCAGACCGGCCTGCACCTGTCGCTGGAAGATGAAGTAGACGATGAGCACCGGCAGCATCGCGATCATCATGCCGGCCATCAGGGCGCCCCAGTCGTTCTCGTAGCCCTGCTGGAGGGCGATCATCGCCAGGCCCTGGGTGAGGACGTATTTGTCCTCGTTCTGGTTGAGGACCATCGGCAGCAGGTACTGGTTCCACTGCCCCAGGAAGTTGAAGATGCCGATGCTGATCAGGCCCGGCTTGGCCATGGGCAGCATCACCTGGAAGAACGTTCGCGTGTGCGAGGCGCCGTCGATCAGCGCGGCCTCCGCGACCGAGGTCGGCAGCGTGCGGAAGAACGCGGTCATGAAGAAGACCGTGAACGGCAGCGAATAGGCGATGTAGACGAGGATCAGTCCGTGGTACGTCGCCAGCAGCGAGCTGCCGGGGAAGTCCCGCAGCACGAAGAACAGCGGGATGACCAGCATGAAGACCGGGAAGGACATGCCGGCCACGAACATGAAGTAGATGAACCGGTTGCCCGGGAACGTGAACCGCGCCAGCACATAGGCGGCCATCGAGCCCAGCACCATCGTGCCGACCACCGATCCGCCCACCACGATGGCGGTGTTCAGGAAGTACTGGCCCATGTTCGCCTTGTTCCAGGCGTTGGCCCAGTTCTCGAACTCCAGCGAGGTCGGCAGGCCCCATGGGTCGGACAGGATGCCGTTGCTCGTCTTGAAGGAGCTCCACAGCACCCACAGCAGCGGCACGCCCACCATCAGCGCCCACAGGACGAGCATGCCGTGCGAGAAGACGTGCAGGACGCCGCCCTCGGAGCTGCGGCCGTCGGTGGCGCCGAGCTTCTTGCTGACGCTCGGGCGGTCCGGCCCGGCCGTCTTGGTGACCGTGCCGGTGTTCGTGTCGGTCGTCATCGCCCCGTACCCCTAGAACTCGATCCGCTCACGCCGCGCGAAGCGCAGGGTGAGCACGGCGAACGTCATGGTGACGATGAGCATCGCGACGCCCATCGCGGACGCGTAGCCGAACTGGCTGTCACGGAAGGCCGTCAGATACAGGCGCAGCGGCATGACGTCCGTGGCGCCGTCGGGGCCACCCATGTTGACGGACATGATCTGCACCAGGGCGAAGCCGTCCAGGGCGATGATGCCCATGTACACCCACCCGGTCTGCACGGTGTCCCAGAGCAGCGGCAGGGTGATCCGGAAGAAGGTGGGGAAGCGGCCGGCGCCGTCCAGCAGGGCCGCCTCGTAGATGTCCCGCGGGATGGACGCCATCGCCGCGGAGAACAGCACGACGTAGAAGCCCACGTGGGACCAGATCATCACCGCCATGATGCAGAGCAGGGCGAGGCTCTTCTCGCCCAGCCAGGCGTTCTGCCAGCCGTCCAGACCGAGGGTGCCGAGCAGGGAGTTGAGCATGCCGTCCTGCGGGTCCGGGTTGTAGATGTTGAACCAGATGACGGCGATGATGGTGATGGAGATGACCTGCGGAAAGAAGAAGACGAACCGGTAGAACTTGGACCCGGCGACGCCGGTGATGACTTCGTTCTTACGGCGCTTTCCGCCGACGTTGAGCATGAAGGCGAAGAACAGCCCGAGGCCCAGCGTCACGATCGGCACCGCGATCAGCATCCAGACGTTGTGCCAGAGCGCGTTCCAGAAGTCCTCGTTGTGCCAGAGCTTTTCGAAGTTCTCGAATCCGACGAACTTCGCCGTGCCCACGAGTCCCGACCAATCGGTCAGCGAGATCTGGAACGCCTGGACGAACGGCGAGATCACGAAGATCGCATAAACGATCACGGGCAGGGCCAGGAAGCCCACGATGAATCGGTATTTGCCGTGTTGCATGGTGCTTCCCGGCCCTTCCCCTCGTTGTCCGCCCGGCCTACTTCTCGCGCGTGAACTTCTTCACCGAATCGTCCTTGCGCACCGCGTCGGCGTATTGCTGGGTCTTCTTGATCCACTCGGCCGCCTTGAGTTCACCGGTGAGCAGCTGCCCGGTGAGACCGCCGATCTTCTCGTCCGTCAGCGACGGGTACCACTCCTGGAGCTGGAGGCTGATGATGTTGTCGCCGGCCCCCTTGAACGCCTTGCTCGCCGAGGCCAGACCCGGCGAGAGAGTCATGCCCTCGGTGGCGTCGACGACACAGGTCAGCGACTTGACCTTGGTGGCGAAGTTCTGCGCGTGCTTCTTGGAGAGCATGATGCGCAGGAGCTCCATGCCACCGGCCGGGTTCTTGCCCTTGCTCGCCACGATGTACGGCTCGCTGGGCTCGGCGCGCAGCGTGCCGTTGGGCATCTTGTCGCCGCTCGAGCCGTCGAAGAGCGCGCCGACGGACATCTGGAAGTCCTTGGGCGTGGTCGGGGCGGCCTCGTTCTCCACCCAGGAGCCGTTGGGGATGAACACGGCCTTGCCCTTGTTCCAGGCGGTCTGGGACTGAATGTGCGTCAGGCCCTGGCTGCCTTCCAGGAAGTACTTCTTCGCCGCGAGTTCCTCGTAGTGCTCGACGACCTGCTTGACCGCGTCGTTGCTGGTCCAGGCGTTCGGCTCCAGGTTGTCGATGGCGATCCAGGCGTCCATTCCGCCGATCTTGGCGATCTGGGCGAACAGGTTGAAGTGGACGTAGTACGGATACTTTCCGGCATATGTCCAGGGCGCGATGCCCTTCTTCTTGATCTCGCCGCAGAGCTTGACCATGTCGTCGAGCGACTTGGGGTATTCCCAGCCGCTGTCGGCGAGGACCTTCTGCGAGTACCAGGTGCCGTAGATGGTGAAGGCGTAGTACAGCACGTCGAAGGTGCTGCCGTGCTTGCCCTTCTCGATGGTGCTCGGGTGGATGACGTCCGAGATCTTCTTGCTCGCGTCGTCCATCGAGGGCGCGTCCAGCAGCGCCTGGAGGTCCTGGAGCTGGCCTTGAGTGGACAGCTTGTTCATGTCGAGGTGGTCGGCGCCGGAGTTGTCGATGACGTCCGGCGGGTTGCCGCCGGCGAAGCGCGGGGTCAGCTTCGGGCCGACCTGCTGGGTGCCGGTGTGCTTGACGTCCGCCTTGTACTTGGCCTTGTAGTCGGCCTCCGCGTCCTTGGCGTACTGGTCGCCGAGGCCGCCCTTGAAGATGAACGCCTCCAGCGCGGTGCCCTCCTTGACACCGAGCGGGTTGGTGGCGGACTTCGCGCCGCCTGGTGCCTTGCTCTCCTTCTCGTTGCCCCCGCCACCGCCGGTGGCACAGGCCGACAGGAAGCTCATCGTCGGTACGGAGACCAGACCGAGCGCGACGGACCGCCTGATCAGGGCGCGGCGTCCGACGCCCGGGGCGCCGGTGTTCTCGGAGCCGGTGTTCTCGGAGCCGTAGTTCTCGGTGTTCTCGGCGGAAGTGGATCCCATGCTCAAGTCCTCGCCTTCTCCAGGACTCAGGCGGTGAACCGGATCCTCCCCGGCACCGCGATCGGGTCGAACTGGTCGTGCAGGCTGGGTCGTGCAGTAAGTGCGGATCGTGTGAAGTGCCGACAGGTATAGTCCACTTCCCGCCAGCGGATCAAGATCGAATGAAGTTTGACCGATGGTCTTTTCCGAGTTGAGACCTGCGGGAAATCCCGGCGACCTGTGTCTTCCGTGGCGGAAAAATCCCCGTCATTGTCCCCGAATGCCACATCCAACACCCTTGACATGACTGAGCACTTGGGCCACAACTGATCCTTGCGTAGCGAAGTTGACAACGTTGTCCCGTGCGCAGGGAGGGTACCCGTTGAAGCAGCAGAGAGCTCGGCACAGATGGGGTGAGGCGGCTGTCGTGTCGGCGGCCGTCCTCTCTTTGGCGGTGAGCGCACAGGGGGCCGCGGTGGCTCTGCCGCCCGCCCCCGCGACGATGGACCGGGAGTTCGCGTCGTCGTTCGAGGCCGACGACCCGGCACCCGACTGGCTCAACACCGTCGACACCGCACCCGACGGCGGCAAGCGGGCCTCCGGCGTCGATGGCGGCTACAGCAGCGGCATTCCGGGCAATGTGACCGACCGGGTCACGGACGTGCGGGCGAACGGCGAGAACACCGGCGGCGGGGAGGTGAAGGAGAACCTCGTCGACGGAGAATCGAGCACCAAGTGGCTGGTCTTCGAAACCGCCGGGTGGGTGGAGTTCGACACGGATAAACCCATAAAGATAGCGAAATACGCGCTTACTTCAGCAAATGATCACGCCGAGCGCGACCCTCGGGACTGGACCCTGAAAGGCTCCGCCGACGGCAAGGAATGGAAGACCCTGGACACCCGCTCCGGTGAGGCGTTCACCGAAAGGTTCCAGACAAAGACGTACGACCTCGCGGAGCCGGCCGAGTACCAGCACTTCCGGCTGGAGGTCACCGAGAACAACGGCGCCTCGGACATTCTCCAGCTCGCCGACGTCCAGTTCTCCACGGGCGGTGGCGACGGCCCGGTCCCGCAGGACATGCTCTCCCTCGTCGACCGCGGCCCGAGCGGCTCCCCGACCGCGAAGGCCGGCGCCGGCTTCACCGGCAAGCGGGCGCTGCGCTACGCCGGGCGGCACACGGCGGACGGGCGGGCGTACTCGTACAACAAGGTCTACGACGTCGACGTGGCCGTCGGCCGCGACACCCGGCTGTCCTACCGAGTCTTCCCGTCGATGGCGGACGGCGACCTCGACTACGACGCCACGAACGTCTCCGTCGACCTCGCCTTCACCGACGGCACCTATCTGAGCGACCTCGGCGCCACCGACCAGCACGGCTTCCCCCTCTCGCCGCGTGGGCAGGGCGCCGCCAAGGTGCTCTACGTCAACCAGTGGAACCACGTGGCCTCCCGGATCGGGTCGGTCGCGCGCGGCAAGACCGTCGACCGGATCCTGGTGGCGTACGACTCCCCCGAGGGCCCGGCGAGGTTCCGGGGCTGGCTGGACGACGTCACGCTGAGGTCCGTGGCGCCCGAGAAGCCGAAGGCGCACCCGTCGGACTACGCGCTCACCACCCGCGGCACCCTGTCCAGCGGCGGCTTCTCACGCGGCAACAACTTCCCGGCGACCGCCGTGCCGCACGGCTTCAACTTCTGGACGCCGGTGACGAACGCGGGGTCGCTGAGCTGGCTGTACGACTACGCCCGCTCGAACAACGCCGACAACCTGCCGACGATCCAGGCGTTCAGCGCCAGCCATGAGCCCAGCCCCTGGATGGGCGACCGGCAGACCTTCCAGGTGATGCCCTCGGCGGCCTCCGGAACCCCGGACGTGGGACGGGAGGCACGCGAGCTCGCGTTCCGGCACGAGAACGAGACCGCGCGGCCGTACTACTACGGGGTGCGGTTCGAGAACGGGCTGAAGGCGGAGATGGCGCCGACCGACCACGCGGCGGTGCTGCGCTTCACCTACCCGGGTGACGACGCGAGCGTCCTCTTCGACAACGTGACGGACCAGGCGGGGCTCACGCTCGACAAGGAGAGCGGGACCTTCACCGGCTACTCGGACGTGAAGTCCGGGCTGTCCACGGGCGCGACCCGGCTGTTCGTGTACGGCACCTTCGACAAGCCGGTGACCGAGGGCTCCTCCAGTGGGGTGAAGGGTCATCTGCGCTTCGACGCCGGTGACGACCGGACCGTCACGCTCCGCCTGGCCACCTCCCTCATCAGCGTCGACCAGGCCAAGGACAACCTGCGCCAGGAGGTCGACGGTGCCTCCTTCGAGACCGTGAAGTCGCGCGCCCAGCGCCAGTGGGACCGGCTGCTCGGCAAGGTCGAGGTGGAGGGCGCGAGCCAGGACCAGCTGACCACGCTGTACTCCAGCCTGTACCGGCTGTACCTGTATCCCAACTCGGGCTTCGAGAAGGTCGGCGGGAAGCACCGGTACGCGTCGCCCTTCTCCCCGATGCCGAACCCCGACACCCCGACGCACACCGGCGCGAAGATCGTCGACGGCAAGGTGTACGTCAACAACGGCTTCTGGGACACCTACCGCACCACCTGGCCGGCGTACTCGCTGCTCACGCCGAGCCAGGCCGGCGAGATGGTCGACGGCTTCGTCCAGCAGTACAAGGACGGCGGCTGGACCTCCCGCTGGTCCTCCCCCGGTTACGCGGACCTGATGACCGGCACCTCCTCGGACGTGGCCTTCGCGGACGCCTACGTCAAGGGCGTGGACTTCGACGCGAAGTCGGCTTACGACGCGGCCGTGAAGAACGCGACCGTCGTACCGCCGTCGTCGGGCGTGGGCCGCAAGGGCATGGCGACCTCGCCCTTCCTCGGCTACACCAGCACCGAGACGCACGAGGGCCTGTCCTGGGCGCTGGAGGGCTACCTCAACGACTACGGCATCGCGCGGATGGGTCAGGCGCTCTACAAGAAGACCGGCGACAAGCGGTACAAGGAGGAGTCGGCGTACTTCCTGAACCGCGCACAGGACTATGTCAACCTCTTCGACTCGAAGGCCGGCTTCTTCCAGGGGCGGGACGCGAAGGGCGACTGGCGTGTCGAGTCCTCGAAGTACGACCCGCGCGTATGGGGCCACGACTACACGGAGACCAACGGCTGGGGCTACGCCTTCACGGCGCCTCAGGACAGCCGGGGCCTGGCCAACCTGTACGGCGGCCGGAGCGGCCTCGCGGACAAGCTGGACGAGTACTTCGCCACCCCGGAGACGGCCTCGCCCGACTTCGTCGGCTCCTACGGGGGCGTCATCCATGAGATGACGGAGGCGCGGGACGTCCGGATGGGCATGTACGGCCACTCCAACCAGGTCGCCCACCACGCGAACTACATGTACAACGCCGCCGGTCAGCCCTGGAAGGCGCAGAAGAACGTCCGTGAGGTGCTGTCGCGGCTCTACGTCGGCAGTGAGATCGGGCAGGGCTACCACGGCGACGAGGACAACGGCGAGCAGTCGGCCTGGTACCTGTTCTCCGCGCTGGGCTTCTATCCGCTGGTGATGGGCAGCGGCGAGTACGCCATCGGGTCGCCGCTGTTCACCAGGGCGACGGTCCAGCTGGAGAACGGCCGGAAACTGGTCGTCAAGGCGCCGCGGAACAACGCCCGCAATGTGTACGTCCAGGGGCTGAAGGTCAACGGCGTGCCGTGGAGGTCGACTTCGCTGCCCCACGCGCTGATCGCGAAGGGTGGCGTCCTGGAGTTCGAGATGGGTCCGCGGCCCTCCTCCTGGGGCACCGGCAGGAACGCGGCGCCGGTGTCGATCACCCAGGACGACGAGGTGCCGACACCGCGCGCGGACGTGCTGAAGGGCGACGGGGCGCTGTTCGACAACACCTCGGCGACCCAGGCGAGCGTCACCTCCGTGGACCTGCCGGTGTCCGAGGGCGCCAAGGCGGTGCAGTACACCCTGACGTCGCCGTCGGACCGGACGAAGGCGCCGACCGGCTGGAAGCTCCAGGCGTCGAAGGACGGCACCACCTGGCGGACCCTGGATGAGCGCTCCGCCCAGTCCTTCACCTGGGACCGGCAGACACGGGCCTTCTCCGTGCGGTCACCGGGGACGTACGACAAGTACCGCCTGGTCCTCGATGCCGAGGCGGTGGTCTCGGAGGTCGAACTGCTCGGCTGAACAGGCGGATTGCGGGTCGATGGACCCGCTCGGCCGGGGGGGGGGGGGGGGGGGGGGGGGGGGG